>NZ_JAEILC010000062.1:57102-103962 GCF_016307435.1 Pseudomonas sp. S4_EA_1b
AAGCCTGCTCACCACAGCGTCAGGTGTCAGTCTGTGGAATTTGTTTAGACACCTCTGCCCAGCTGCAGCCCCTCACACATTTGGATCCCGGCGTGCCCGTCAAATCCCCTAACTAGGAGCCGATCCCATGGCCTTTACCCTGGAGCTGGAAGAGTGGGTCGGCAGTGTCTGGCATCGCTTTATCACTCGCCGTGCCCGCGTCGATTTCCCCCACGCGCGGGTCGATCTGGCCGACCGCCAGCGCAGCCTGGCGCTATTGTTCCGTGCCCTGGGCGGTGCCAGTGGGATCGCCCTGGAAGCTGCCAGCGAACGCGACCTGCTGCTGCGTCGCAACCTGCTGATGCGCATCGCCGGCACCTGCAAGCAGGCGCCACTGGCCTGCTGCGATGGCAACCGCCTGCGCCTGCCGTCGAGCCTGGCGGTGTTCCCGACCGTCGCGTTGAACCTGGAGTTGTACCGCTGGCTGGCGCTGCTGGCCGCCCACGCCGGCCCCATGACCCATTGGGCCCGGGACAACCAACGCTGGACCTGGCTGCTGCTGCAACGCTACCCGGCGCTGCTGCCCAGCTACCAGCGCATGGTGGAGGCCCATATCGCGTTGCGCCCCGACCCGGCCAGCCTCAATCGCGCTGAGGCCGCCCTGGAAAACGCCTTGCGCAAGGCCCTGCGCGAGCCCGGCAGTGTGCGCCAGCTGCCCCGTAGCGAACGCGCCGCCTGGCCGTTGCCGTTATGGCTTTACCCGCCGTTGCACCTGGATTCGCCTCAAGCCCTGAACGATGAAGCTGACGACGGCGACGACTTCGCCACACCGCCCGGCGAGCAGCAGGGCGCGCCCAAACGTGCCAGTCGTGTGGACGATCACAGTCGCGACGGCGGCCTGCTGGTGGTGCGCCTGGAGAACCTGTTCAGTTGGAGCGAACACGTCGAGCTTGATCGCTGGTCCGACGACAGCCACGACCCCGACGCCGCCCGTGTCGCCGAAGACCTCGACCACTTGAGCCTGTCGCGCCAGCGCGTGCGCAAGAGCGGCGGCCTCAAGCTGCACCTGGACCTGCCGCCGGCGGATGTGGATGACATTCCCTTGGGGGAGGGCATCAAACTGCCCGAATGGGACTACCGCCGCCAGTGCCTGCAAGACGGCTTCGTCAATCTGCAAACGATGCAACCGCGCGACGCCCAGCCGCAGCCCTTGCCGCCGCGTCTACACGCCGAGGCTCGGCGCCTGCGCCAGCAATTTATGCGCCTGCGCACCGACCGCCAGTGGCAGCGCCAGCAAGCCCAAGGCAGTGAGTTGGACTTGCAGGCCTGGCTGGATTTTCACGTCGAGCGTCAGCACGGCGCGTGCGCCGAACGGGGTCTGTTCCTGGAGCAGCGTCACCATCATCGCGACCTCGCGTGCTTGCTGCTGGCGGACGTGTCGATGTCCACCGATGCGCACCTGAACGACGAGCAAACCGTGATCGACGTGATCCGCGACAGCCTGTTGCTGTTCGGCGAAAGCCTGGCGGGGGCGGGGGATCGTTTTGCGCTGTATGGGTTTTCATCCCTGCGTCGCCATCAGGTGCGTTTGCAACAGCTCAAAAGTTTTGCGCAACCCTACGGCGACCACACCCGCGGCGCGATCCAAGCGCTCAAGCCCGGGTACTACACGCGCATGGGCGCGGCCATTCGCCAAGCGACCCAGTTGCTCGGGGCCTGCACCCAAAGGCGCAAATTGCTGTTGCTGTTGACCGACGGCAAGCCCAATGACCTGGACCTGTATGAAGGACGCTACGGCGTCGAAGACACCCGTCAGGCGGTGTTGGAGGCGCGGCGCCAGGGTTTGATCCCGTTCTGTATCACCATCGACAAACAGGCCGGCGACTATCTGCCGTACATGTTCGGTGCCCATGGCTTTACCCTGATCCGCCAACCCGGCCAGTTGCCCCAGCGCTTACCGCAGCTGTACCGGCAATTGACCGAACGTCAGTAGATGTCCCGTGGCAGCCAGAAGAACATGGCGATGCAAAACAACGTGAGGCCCACGCAGAACCATTGGAAGCGGCTCAGTCGGCGGGCCATGCCGCTGGCCTCGGACGCCGGCAGCGGCATGCCGCAGCCTTCGCAGGTATCGCGCTCCAGCGCGTTGCGCCGTTGGCAATACAGGCAGGTTTTCACTCGAATTGCTCCAGGCGCGCACGGTCGAGAATGGTGATCTGGCGACCGTCCTGAGTGATGATGTGTTCGTCGATCAAGCGCCGGATAATCCGCGAAAACGTCTCCGGCTGGATCGACAGGTGCCCGGCGATCAACTGCTTGGCCATCGGCAGTTCGAAGCGGCTGTCACCACCGTGCAAGTGCATCAGTTGAGTCAGCAGATAGCGCACCACACGGTGCGTAGCGTTTTTCAGCGACAGGGTTTCGATCTCGTTGACCCGCTGGTGCAGACGCATGCACAGCTTGCCGAGCAGGGCAAAGGTCAGGCGGCTGTTGCTGTGCAACAGGCGCATATAGGTGGCGTTGGACAACCGGTACAACTGGGTCGGGCACACCGCTTCAGCGCAGGCCACATAGTTGGGAGTGTCCATCAGCATCATCGCCTCGGCGAAGGTCTGTCGCTCGCCGATCACCTCAAAGACTTTCTCCTGGCCATCCGGGGTCAGGCGGTAGATCTTCACCGCGCCGGCAATCACGAAATAAAACGCCTCGGCCGGCTCGCCCTGGCGGAACAACGGCTCGCCTTTGTCTACGCTGAGCAACTGACTGCTGCTCATCAAGTCGTCCAGTTCCTCCTCATTCAGCGGTTCGAACAGGTGGTGGCTGCGCAGGATCTGGTGATGCACGCGATGCAATACCCGGCCTGGCTCCTTGAAAATCAGCGGGGCGTTCACACCAACACCAGGGACACGCCGCTTGCCGCAGCGAGCATGGAGCCAAGGATCACAAACCAGGCGAGGGGGACGTAGGCGTTTTTCATCGTGGCTCCACGGTGATAGTCAATATTGGCGTAGCGCAAGCGTACGCGCGATGGCCGGGCCGCGACTTGATCTACGACAAGGGCAACGCATGGCCATCGGCGCAACATCGTCACAGTCCTGAAGGGAGACCCTGTTATGCAAGTGCTCGATCGGCGCAAGGCCTTGTCGATTACCCCGTTGTTTCGCCTGGCTTTCCGGCCATTTTTCCTCGGCGCCTGCCTGTTGGCCGCGTTGGTTATCCCGTTATGGCTGCTGGCCCTGGGCGGGCAAACGGGGGCCTGGCAGCCAGCCGGCGGTTGGCTGGCCTGGCATCGGCATGAACTGCTGTTCGGCTTTGGCCTGGCGATCATCGCCGGGTTCTTGCTCACGGCCGTGCAGACTTGGACCGGCCGCCCGGGGCTCAGCGGCGGCGCCTTGCAGGGGCTGGCGGCGTTGTGGCTGGCGGCGCGCATCGGTTGGCTGCTGGATTTGTCCTGGCCGGTGCTCACACTGCTGGAACTGGCGTTCCCGCTGGCCGTCGCCGGCGTGATGGGCTGGACCCTTTGGCAAGTGCGGCAGTCGCGCAATTACCCGGTGGTGCTGGTACTGGCGCTGTTGGCCGTGGCGGACGGGCTGTCGCTGTATGGGCTGTGGCGCCAGGACGAAGGCTGGCAGCGCCAGTCGGTGTTGACCGGCGTGTGGCTGGTGGCGGCGATGATGGGCTTGATCGGTGGGCGGGTGATTCCGTTCTTCACCCAGCGCGGTGTGGGCCGCGTCGAAGCGGTCAAGCCGTGGCCGTGGCTGGACCGTCTGTTGCTCGGCGGCTCGTTGCTGGTGGCGGTGTTGTATGCCGTGGGGTTGGCGCTGTCGGCCAGCCCCTGGACCGGCGTGCTGTTCGCCGCGCTGGCGGCGGGGCATGTGGTGCGTCTGTTGCGCTGGCATGACCGGGGTCTGTGGCGGGTGCCGCTGCTGTGGTCGTTGCACCTGGCGTATGCCTGGCTGGCGGTGGCGTGCCTGGGCATGGCGCTGTGGCATTTCGGCGCGCCGCTCAACCCCAGCCTGGCGGTGCACGCCTTGACGGTGGGCGCCATGGGCGGGCTGATTCTGGCGATGATCGCCCGCGTCAGTCTTGGTCACACCGGCCGGCCCTTGCAGCCGCCCAGCGGCATGACCCTGGCCTTTGTACTGCTGAACCTGGCCGCTGTCTGCCGCGTGCTGCTGGTATTGGTGTGGCCGCTCGCCGCGCTGTGGCTGGCGGCGGTCTGCTGGACCGTCGGACTCGGCCTGTACCTGTGGCGCTACGGCCCGATGCTGTGCCGCCCACGTATCGATGGCCATCCCGGTTAGGAGAACGCAATGCTCTACTCTGGCTTACTGATCGTGCATCTGCTGGCGGCCATCGCCTTTATCGGCACGCTGTTTTTTGAAGTGGTGATCTGGCACAGCGCGCGCCAAGAGCTGGCATGGTCGGCGCAGTTCACCTCGGACCACGCCATCGCCCGGCGCGCGCGGCGGGTGCTGCATGCCGTGGTGGTGGTGCTGTACGGCGCCGGTATCGGCTTGGCCTGGCATTACCGCGGGGTGTTCAGCGTGCCGTGGGGCAGCCATTTTGCCGCGTTGCTGAGCCTCAAGATCGTGCTGGCCCTGAGCATCATCGGCCACTACGTGTGGCTGGCCTATCTGCTCAGTCATCAGCGCTTGAGCCCCCGGCGTGCGACGTGGATCCGCCGCAGCATCCTGGGGCATATGGTGCTGATCGTGGTACTGGCCAAACTTATGGTGCGCTGATCAGACGTATCGGTCGCCCCATGCGGCGTCATGCCACGGGCGAATGTTGATCGTGATCAAGGGATAAAGCCGCGGCAGTTCCCACACTGTGGCGAACTTTCCGGAGGACCGCGCCATGCCCTTGTCCCTTGCACAATTGCGCCGTAACTACACCCTGTATGGTCTGCGGGACGAAGCCGCGCAGGCTGACCCCATCGAGCTGTTCGGCCAATGGCTGAGCCAGGCGCGCAAGACCGAAGTGCCGCCCGCCGAGGCCAACAGCATGGCCCTGGCCACCGTCGACAGCCAAGGACATGCCCACTGCCGCATCTTGCTGCTCAAGGGTTTTAGTGCCGATGGGTTTTTCTTTTTCTGCAATTACCAGAGCGCCAAGGGGCAGGAATTGGCAAGCAACCCCCATGCGGCCATGACGTTTTTCTGGCCGGGGCTGGAGCGTCAGGTACGCATAGAAGGGCCGGTGGTGCGCGCCGATACGCAATTGTCCGACGACTATTTCGACGCGCGTCCGGCCGCCAGCCAGTTGGGCGCCTGGGCCTCGCCCCAAAGCCAGCCTCTGGCCCATCGCAGCGAGCTGGAAGGCCGCCTGCGCGAAGTCACCGAGCGCTTCGCCGGGCGCCAACCACCACGCCCCGAGCACTGGGGCGGCTACTGTCTGCAACCGCAACGCATCGAGTTCTGGCAAGGCCGCCCCGACCGCCTGCATGACCGCCTTGACTACCGCCTTCACGCGGGCACCTGGCAGCACACGCGCCTGGCCCCCTGACCGGCATACCTCCTTGGAGGAATAGGCCCTGCGCTCATTGCGGCGCAGGCTGACGCTCACTTTTCAATGCCTGGAGCCTGGATCATGGCCCATTTGACCCAACGGGATTTTGTCCCCCTGAACATCGCCGTGCTGACCATCAGCGACACGCGCACCCTCGCCACCGACACCTCCGGCCAGACCCTGGTGGACCGTCTGCAAGGCGCCGGTCATGTGCTGGTCGACCGTGGCCTGGTGATCGATGACATCTACCAGATCCGCGCGCAGGTATCGCTGTGGATCGCCGACCCTGACGTGCAGGTGGTGCTGATGACCGGCGGCACCGGTTTTACCGCCCGTGACAACACGCCCCAGGCGGTGGCGCCATTGCTCGATAAACAGGTTGATGGTTTCGGCGAGCTGTTCCGCCAGGTGTCCCTGGCCGAAATCGGCACCTCGACCCTGCAATCGCGCGCGCTGGCCGGCCTCAGTAACGGCGTGCTGGTGTGCTGCATGCCGGGCTCGCCAGGCGCGTGCCGCACCGCCTGGGACCAGATCCTCGCGGGCCAGTTGGACAGCCGCACCGGCCCGTGCAATTTCGTGCCGCACCTCAAGGCCCAGGCCAACCAGAACGTGGCGGCCTGCGGGGCGCGCTTATGAGCGCCTCGGTGTGCGACGCCGGGCACCTGATGCCGGTGGACGACGCCATTGCCCAATTGCTGGCCCAGGCGCCGCCGCCACCGGCGACCCAGGTGATCGGTCTGTCTGAAGCCCTGGGCCGGGTGGTGGCCGAGGACGTGTTTTCGCCCCTGGATTTGCCGAGTTGGGACAACAGCGCCATGGACGGCTATGCCCTGCGCGCCGCAGATGTGCCGGCCGAAGGCGGCTATCTGCTGGTGGCCGGGCGCGTGGCCGCTGGGCAAAGTCGTCAGCAAAGCCTGGAGGCGGGGGAGGCGGTGCGCATCTTTACAGGTGCGCCGTTGCCGCCCGGGGCCGACAGCGTGGTGCCCCAGGAGCGCTGCCGGGTGTATGCGCAGCGCGTGTGGTGCCCGCCGGTACGCCTGGGTGAGCACGTGCGCAAACAGGGCGAAGAACTACGCCGTGGCGCCACATTGATCAGTGCCGGGCAACGCCTGCGCGCCCAGGAAATCGGCTTGCTGGCCTCGGCCGGTATCCCGCGGGTAAAAGTCTATCGGCCGTTGCGCGTATGCCTGCTCAGCAGCGGCAACGAATTGCGCGAACCCGGCGAGACCCTGGTCCCTGGGCAGATCTACAACAGCAACCGCCATTGCCTCGCGGCGCTGCTGCGCGGCTGGGGTGTGGACGTGCATGACTATGGCGTGATGGCCGACCAATTGGCGGCCAGTCGCGATGCCCTGGCGCTGGCCTCGTCGGAGTGCGACCTGCTGTTGACCTCGGCCGGGGTGTCGGTGGGCGAGGAGGATCACCTCAAACAGGCCATCGAAGCCCTGGGCCAGGTGAATTTCTGGCGCCTGGCGATCCAGCCCGGCAAGCCGCTGGCTTTCGGCACCGTGGCGGGCAAGCCCTGGTTGGGGCTGCCGGGTAACCCGTCGGCGGCGCTGATCACCGCGCTGGTGGTGCTGCGCCCGTTTCTGCTACGGGCCCAGGGCATGACGCAGGTACTGCCCACCCCGGTGCAGGTGCCGGCGGGGTTCGAATGGCCCCATCCCAACCAGCGTCGCCAGTACCTGCGCGCCCGCCTGGACAGCGATGCGCACGGGCAATTGCGCGTGACCGTGCATCCGCAGCAAAGCTCGGCGATGTTGTCGGCCGCGTGCTGGGCCGACGGCCTGGCCATTGTCGAACGCGAACAGCGGGTGGTCAGGGACGACCCGGTGGCCTTCTTGTCTTTCACTGAATTCCTGTGAGGAACCCCCATGCAACTGGTTTGCCCGGCAGGCAACTTGCCTGCGCTCAAAGCGGCGGTGCGCCAAGGCGCCGACGCGGTGTACGTCGGTTTTCGCGATGACACCAATGCCCGACATTTCGCCGGGCTGAACATGGACGACAAGCAGTTCGACGGCGCCGTCGCGTTTATCCGTCAGCACCAGCGCAAGCTCTATGTGGCGGTCAATACCTATCCGCAGCCGAAGATCTGGGCGCGCTGGCAACGCGCCGTGGATCGCGCCGCCGACCATGGCGTGGACGCGCTGATCGCCGCCGACCCCGGGGTGCTCGACTACGCCCACCGGCACCATCCGCAGATGGCGTTGCACCTGTCGGTACAAGGCTCGGCCACCCACGGCACGGCGTTGAAGTTCTACGCCGAGCGCTATGACATCCGCCGCGCCGTGCTGCCCCGCGTGCTGTCCCTGGCCCAGGTCAAGCAGGTGGCCGCCAGCAGCCCGGTGCCCATCGAAGTGTTCGGCTTCGGCAGCCTGTGCATCATGGCCGAGGGGCGCTGCCATTTGTCTTCCTACATCACCGGCGAGTCGCCCAACCTGTGCGGCGTGTGTTCGCCGGCCAAAGCGGTGCGCTGGAGCGAGGACGCCGATGGCCTCAGCGCGCGCCTGAGCGATGTGCTGATCGATCGCTACACCGCCGATGAACCGGCTGGTTACCCGACCCTGTGCAAGGGCCGCTTCCTAGTGGAGGGCAAGCGCTTCCACGCCCTGGAGGAGCCCACCAGCCTGGACACCCTGGACCTGTTGCCCGAACTCAGTGCCATGGGGGTGGCGGCCATCAAGATCGAAGGCCGGCAACGCAGCCCGGCCTATGTGGAGCAAGTCACCCGAGTCTGGCGCGCCGCGCTGGACGCCCACTGCCTTGCGCCCGCCCGTTTTGCGGTGCAGGACCAGTGGCGCCAGGTGTTGGCCGGGTTATCCGAAGGCAGCCAGACCACCCTGGGCGCCTACCACCGTGCATGGCAATAAGGAGCGCTTGATGAAACTCAGCCTCGGACCGGTGCTGTTTTACTGGGACAAAGACCACTTGGGTCGTTTCTATTCGGACATGGCCGGCTTGCCCCTGGACGTGATCTACCTGGGGGAAACCGTGTGCGCCAAGCGCCGCGCCATGTCCCTCGACCATTGGCTGGGCCTGGGCCGCGAGTTGCAGGCCTGCACCTCGGCACAGATCGTGTTGTCGAGCCTGACCCTGATCGAGGCCGCCTCCGAACTGTCGAGCCTGCGCCGCCTGTGCGACAACGGCGAGCTGCTGGTGGAAGCCAACGACATGGGCGCGGTGCAGATGCTGGTGGAACGCAAGTTGCCCTTTGTCGGCGGCCCGGCGCTCAACCTCTACAACGGCCACGCCCTGGTGCAACTGCTTGACGCCGGTATGCAGCGCTGGGTGCCGCCAGTGGAGTGCTCCCAGGATCTGATCGCCGATGTGCTGGAGCAGGTACGCGAATTGGGGCGGCCATTGCCCGAAGTGGAAATCTTCGCCTACGGCCATCTGCCCCTGGCCTATTCGGCACGCTGCTTTACCGCCCGCGCGGAAAACCGGCCCAAGGATGACTGCCGCTTCTGCTGCCTCAACTACCCCGACGGCATGCCCCTGACCAGTCAGGAAGGCCAGGCACTGTTTACCCTCAATGGCATTCAGACGATGTCGGCCGAGGTCACCAACCTGTTGGCCGACTACGCCGGGTTGGTGCAGTGCGGCGCCGATCTGCTGCGGTTGAGCCCACGGGCCGAGGGCATGGTGGGCATCGTCAAAGCCTTCGACCAGGTGCGCCACGGCGCCACGCCGCCGCTGTATGTGGATGGCTGCAACGGTTACTGGCATGGCCAAGCGGGCATGCTGCGCGTCGAGGAGGTGGGCCTGTGCTGAAGCGTAAAGTGTGGTTGCTCAAAGGCGCTGACCGTCTGTTGCCGTTGCTGCGGCATGTGCCGTTCACGGTGCAGCGCCACGCCCTGCAACAAACCCTCAACCGCTGCCTGGCCGAACCGCTGCGCGACGGTGGGTTCGACCTGCTGCGTGGGCGCTGGCTGTGCCTGCGCATTCCCGACCTGGGACTATGCTGGTACCTGACCCTCGCGCGGGACGGCTTGCGCATCGCCGAAAAAGCCGAGGCCCAGGTGAGCATCAGCGGCAACTGGCGGGAGTTCTTGTTGCTGGCCAGCCGGCAGGAGGACCCGGATACGCTGTTCTTCCGGCGCCGGCTAGTGATCGAAGGCGATACCGAGTTGGGCTTAGGCGTCAAGAACCTGATCGACAGCCTGGACCCGGACGTCTTGCCGGCTTGGCTGTGGCGCAGCCTGGAGCGGATGGGGAGGGGGGTGGTTGAACGTCAGCCGGCCTGATACCCCATCAACTGTTCTTCGCTCAAGATGCGGATGGTGCGCCGTTGGACTTCGATCAACCCACCCTCCACCAGCCGATGCAGAATCCTTGAAAAGGTCTCCGGCTGGATCCCCAGCTTGGACGCCACCAGGCGCTTGGGTACCTGCAACACCACCTCGCCGCTGACAGCATTGCGCTCCTGGAACAGAAAATTGATCACCCGGCGGCTGGCGTTGGCCAGGGTCAAGGTGTCGATGTCCTTGAGGCGCTGATGCAGGTGGATGCTCATGCTGCCCAGAATTGCCAGGCAGATCTTCGGCTGATCCTCCAGCGCGCGCCGGTAGTGTTGGCCTTCGATGCTCACCAGCACGCTGTCCTTGAGCGCCGTGGCGCTTACCGGATACGCCTTGGCCGCAGTGAACAGCAGCGCTTCGGCGAACGTCTGACCGGGTTGGATCACCTCCACCAGGTGTTCCTGGCCTTCATCGGTGACCCGATGCAGCTTGATCTGCCCACTGACCAGCAGGAAGAACCGTTCGGCCGCGTCACCTTGATGCAGCAGCGGAGTGTGACCGGGCACGCGCTTGAGATTGGCCAGGGTGCAGACATCCTGGAAGGTTTTTTCCGGGAGCTGGCTGAACAGGTGGTGCCGACGCAGGGTCAGGACGATATGGGGATGAGTGAGCATGTTTGGGCCTCCGCAAAGAGCTAGCGTAGGGCGCTTGAGCCGGTGTGGATATGCCTCTGTCGGGATACCTCTGTGGTCTGAACTACTGCTATCGGGGGCAAGCCNNGGGCGCAACCCCCCCCCCACATTCCGACCGCACCGGTTATCTGATGTGGGAGGGGGCTTGCCCCCGATAACGGAGTATCAGCCCTGAACAATATCAACCCGCCTGCCGCAAATGCTCCATCGCCCATACCGCCGCTTCCACCCGCGAGCGCAAGCCCAATTTATGCAGCAGGTTCTTCACATGCACCTTCACCGTGCCCTCGGTGATGCCCAACTTATGCCCGATTACCTTGTTGCTGTAGCCACCGGCGATGGTCTTGAGCACTTGCCGCTCCCGTTCGGTCAACTCCACCGCCGCATGGGGCTGGGGTGAGCGCAACGCCTGGGCCAGCACCCGAGTCAGGCCGGGGCTGATCACCAGGGCGCCGTTCAACGCATCGCGGATGTATTCCACCACCAGTTCCGGCTCCATGTCCTTGAGCAGGTAGCCGTTGGCATCCAGGCGCAGCGCGTCGCGGATGTCGTCTTCGGCGTCGGACACGGTAAACAGCAGCACCTTGCCCGCATAGTCCATGGCGCGCAGGCGGCGTAGGGTTTCCAGGCCGTTCATGTGCGGCATGTTGTTGTCCAGCAGCACCAGGTCCGGTTGCAGGCTGTCGATAAGGTCGAGGGCTTCCTGGCCATTGCCGGCTTCGCCGACCACCCGCAGGTCGTCTTCCAGCTCAAGCATTTGGCGCATGCCGTGGCGCATCATCGGATGGTCGTCCACCAGCAGAAGGGTATGGCGTGGGAGGCTGTTCATGAGGCAGTGCTCGCTAAAGAGTGGCCGAGGAATTCCGGCCGGAAACCCAGGTGCACCCGGGTGCCCTGGGGCTCACGCGGGCTGATATCGAGTTGGCCGTGCAGGCTGCGGGCGCGCTCGTCCATGATGGTCAGGCCGTGGTGTTCGCGCCGGTCAACCTCGCCGCTGAAGCCGCGACCGTCGTCTTCGATGCTCAAACTGACGGTCTCACCGACCTGGCGCAGTTGCAGCCAGGCGTTTTGCGCATGGGCGTGGCGCAAGCAGTTGGATAGTGCCTCGCGGGTGATCTGCAACACATGGATCTGCTCGCTGGCCGACAGTTGGAAGGCCAGGGCATCCACATGCAGATGCACCTGGAATTCACCGCGCCGCGAGAACTCTTCGGCGGTCTCCGACAGCTCCTGCACCAGCCCGGCATCGTGAATCTGCAGGCGGAACGTGGTGAGCAGTTCGCGCAGTTGGCGGTAGGCGTTGTTTAGCCCCTCGCGCAGTTCGGCGGTGACGGTGGCCAGGGTTTCCACCGGTTCGCCACGGCGGATCAGCGTCTGCATACGGCTGACTTGCAGCTTCATGTACGACAGCGCCTGGGCCAGGGAATCGTGCAGTTCACGGGCAATGATGGTGCGCTCGTCCAACAGCAGCAGGCGGTGGTCCTGCTCGCGCTGGCGCTTTAGAGACAACGAGGTGCCGATCAGGTTGGCCAGGGCCTGGATCAGTTGTTTTTCCCAGTCCTGGGGCGCGTGGCCGTCGAGGAAGTGGGCCTTGAGTTCGCCCAGTTCCGAGCCCTGGTTGCTGATGCTGAAAATCTGCGGCGGCGCCACTTTGTGTTTCTGGCAGCTGGCGCAATCGCCGATGGCGCACACATTACGGCTGTCGCCACCGTGCAGGGCCAGTATCTGCTGGGCCGGCGCGAGAAAGTGGCCTTGCAGGCACAACGATAGACGCAGCCCCGGCAGGCGTTGCTGGAAGCGCCGGATCAATTCGTCCAGCCCTTCGGCGTTGGCCAGGCGCGTGGCCAGGCTACGGCTGCTCTGGTACAGCAGCTCCAACGCGGCGTTGGCCTGTTGCAGGTTGAGGGTCTTGAGCTGCACCTGGGTTTCGAGGGTGCGATGGGAGGCTTCGATGGTCTCGGCCATGGCGTTGAAGCTCAGGGCCAGTTGTCCCAGTTCGTCTTCGGAGCGGTGGTTGACGCGGGTTTTGAAATCGCCGTCGCGAAAGCGTCGGGTGGCGTGCACTAGTTCTTCCAACGGGTTGACCACCCCGTATTGCAGTTCATACAGGCCGATCAGCAGGATGATCAAGGTGCTGAACAGTGCCAGGCCCTGAATGCCTTGCTGCCAGCCTTGCTTCTGTTCGCTTTGTTGCTGCAACAGGCTGACGAAGTGGTTCAGTTGCTCGACGAACGCCGGGGCGTTGAGCTGGAAAAACGCCGCATCGCCGCGTATCAGCGCTGGGCGCAGCGCGTCGTGCCAGCGCTGCTGGATCTGCTGGTAACTCTGCAACAGCGCGCTGCGTGGGCCGTCTTCCAGCACGGCTTTGAGGGATTGGCTGTCGAGGCGGCTTTGCAGGCTGCGCGCGATCGCGTCAACTTCGTCGGCCGGCGCGGCGGCGGCGAGTTTCCAGCTCAGGTGGTAGGTCTCCATGCGTACTGAGCCTGCGGTATTGATCGCGGCCGCGTCGCCCTGGCTGAACCAGGCGATCAGCCCGGCACTCAGGGAGCTGGACAGGGCCAGGATGGCGATCAGGATAACGGCCAGGCCGGCGCGGGCGGGTAGGGAGCTGCGCAGCCAGTCAAGCATGGCGGCGTAATCGAAACAGGCGAAGGGGCAGCATAGTCGCACCAGGCATGGAAAAAAGGACTGAACACAGCCTTCCCTGGCGGACTACCTCTAAAGAATTGCCGGCGAACCCTCCCACGGATAAAAGCCGGCACAAGAGACCAATCCATTGATAAATAAAGGCTTTCTCTTGTTGTTAGGTCTACCTCCTTGGAGGTAGGCGCTGCCAGCATAGCCCTATACCCCCCAGGCGGACGTTGACCTGAGTCAAGTTCCACGGGGGTGTCGCCCCTAATCTGCGCCCATGGAATCACTTTCTGGAGCGCATACCGTGACTCAATCCCGTATGAGACAGGGCCTGGTGCTGGGCATGAGCACCTTGGCCTTCACCGTCTGCTTTATGGTGTGGATGATGTTCGCCGTGCTCGGCGTGCCCATCAAAGAACTGCTGGAACTCAACGAAACTCAATTCGGCCTGCTGGCGGCGACTCCGGTGTTGACCGGTTCGCTGGTGCGCCTGCCCCTGGGCTTGCTCACTGACCGTTTCGGCGGGCGCATTGTGTTTTTCCTGTTGATGCTGACCTGCGTGTTGCCGCTGTACCTGATCACGTACGCCAGCGCTTATTGGCAGTTCCTGGTGCTGGGCCTGTTTGTCGGCCTGGCCGGCGGTTCGTTTTCGGTGGGCATCGCCTACGTCGCCAAGTGGTTCGACAAAGACAACCAGGGCTTTGCCATGGGCGTGTTTGGCGCCGGCAATGCCGGGGCGGCGGTCACCAAGTTTCTCGCCCCCGCGCTGATCGCCCTGGGCACCTGGCACCTGGTGCCCAAAGTGTTCAGCGCCATCCTGTTTATCACCGCGCTGCTGTTCTGGTTTCTCACCAGCGAGAACAAGAGCCACCGCAGCGTCGGCGGCGCCACCCTGCGCCAGCAGTTGCAGTGCCTGAAAGACCCGGCCGTGTGGCGCTACTGCCAGTACTACTCGATTGTGTTCGGCGGCTACGTGGCACTGGCCCTGTGGGTGACCAAGTACTACGTGCAGGAATACGGCTTCAGCCTGCAAAGCGCGGCGCTGCTGGCCGCCTGTTTCTCGCTGCCTGGCGGCGTACTGCGCGCAGTGGGCGGTTGGATGTCCGACCGCTGGGGCGCTCAGAGCGTGACTTGGTGGGTGCTGTGGGTGAGCTGGATCTGCCTGTTCCTGCTCAGCTACCCGCAGACCCAACTGCAGGTGATGACCGTCAACGGCCCGCTGGATTTCCACATCGGCCTGAACCCGACCCTGTTCACCGTACTGCTGTTTGTCATGGGCATCGCCTTCGCCTTCGGCAAAGCCTCGGTGTTCAAGTACATCGCCAATGACTACCCACAGAACATGGGCGCGGTGTCCGGCATCGTCGGCCTGGCCGGTGGCCTGGGCGGCTTTGTGCTGCCGATTCTGTTCGGCGCCCTGGTGGACCTCACCGGCGTGCGCTCGTCCTGCTTCATGTTGATGTATGGCGTGGTCTGGGTGTCCCTGACCTGGATGTACCTCAGCGAAATTCGCAAGCAACCGCTTTTGGGCAACACCGCCCAACGTCTCCAAGGAGAATGAACATGTCCATCGCGCAAAAGCCCGAGTCGGGCCCGGTGATCCATGACTGGCGCCCCGAAGACCCCGCCTTCTGGGGCGCCAGCGGCAAGAAGACCGCCACTCGCAACCTGTGGATCTCGATCCCCGCGCTGTTGCTGGCCTTCGCCGTGTGGATGGTGTGGAGCACGGTGATCGTGCGCCTCAATGCCATCGGCTTCAGTTTCAGCACCGATCAACTGTTCTGGCTGGCGGCCTTGCCGGGGCTGTCCGGCGCCACCTTGCGGGTGTTCTATTCGTTTATGGTGCCGATCTTCGGCGGCCGCCGCTGGACCGCCCTGAGCACCGCGTCGCTGCTGCTGCCGTCGCTGTGGATGGGCTTTGCGGTGCAAGACCCCAGCACCCCCTACAGCGTCTTTGTGCTGATCGCGCTGCTGTGCGGCTTCGGCGGCGGCAACTTCGCCTCCAGCATGTCCAACATCAGTTTCTTCTACCCCAAGGCCCAGCAGGGCACTGCGCTGGGCCTGAATGCCGGCCTGGGTAACCTGGGGGTGTCGGTGATGCAGTTCTGCGTGCCGCTGGTGATCACCTTTGGCGTGTTCGGCCTGATCGGCGGCCAACCCCAGACCCTGCCGGACGGCAGCCAATTGTGGCTGCAAAACGCAGGCTTCATCTGGGTGCCGTTTATCCTCACCGTCACTGTGGCGGCGTGGTTTGGCATGAATGACTTGTCCAGCGCGCGCGCCTCGTTCGCCGACCAGGCGGTGATTTTCAAGCGCAAGCACAACTGGCTGATGTGCTGGCTGTACCTGGCGACCTTCGGTTCGTTCATCGGCTTCTCGGCGGCGTTTCCGCTGCTGATCAAAACCTCGTTCCCCGACGTGGTGGCGCTGAAATTTGCCTTCCTCGGCCCGCTGGTCGGCGCCCTGGTGCGCCCACTCGGCGGCTGGCTGGCGGACAAACTCGGCGGCGCGCGAGTGACCCTGTGGAACTTCGTGCTGATGATCGCGATGGTGTTCGGCGTGCTGCACTTTCTGCCGCAGAACGGCGAGGGCGGCAACTTCTACGGCTTCCTCGGCATGTTCATGTTGCTGTTCATCACCACTGGCGTGGGCAATGGCTCCACCTTCCGCATGATCCCGGTGATCTTCCGCACCCAGCATGAAAAAGCCAGTGCCGGTAAATCTGCCGCCGAGCGCGAGCAGGCCCTGAAGGACGCCGGTAAGGAATCCGCCGCCGTGCTGGGTTTCAGCTCGGCCATGGGCGCGTTCGGCGCGTTTTTCATTCCCAAATCCTTCGGCACGTCCATGGCCGCCACCGGCAGCCCGGCGATGGCCTTCTACATGTTTGTCGGTTTCTACCTGAGCTGCATTGTCGTGACCTGGTGGTGGTACGCCCGCAAAGGTTGCGCCACACCCTGCTGATCGACCACGAATTCGCGGGGCAACGCACCCCACGGCACGCCTGATGAGGAAAGCACCATGAGTCACTTACTGGATCAATTGCGGTTCTTCAACCGCAAGCAAAACGAATTCTCCGAGGGCCACGGCGAGACCCGCAAGGAGTCCCGCGACTGGGAAAACGTCTACCGCTCGCGCTGGCAGTACGACAAGATCGTGCGCTCCACCCATGGCGTGAACTGCACCGGTTCGTGCTCGTGGAAGATCTATGTGAAGAACGGCCTGATCACTTGGGAAACCCAGCAGACCGACTACCCGCGCACCCGTAACGACCTGCCCAACCACGAGCCCCGCGGCTGCCCGCGCGGCGCCAGCTACAGCTGGTACATCTACAGCGCCAACCGCCTCAAGTACCCGAAGATCCGCAAGCCGCTGCTCAAGTTGTGGCGTGAAGCGCGCCTGACCCTGCCACCGGTCGAGGCGTGGGCGAGCATCGTCGAGGACAAGGCCAAGGCCGACTCGTACAAAAGCAAGCGCGGCATGGGCGGTTTCATCCGCTCGAACTGGGAGGAGGTCAACGAGATCATCGCCGCCTCCAACGTCTACACCATCAAGCAATACGGCCCGGACCGTATCGTCGGCTTTTCGCCGATCCCGGCCATGTCCATGGTCAGCTATGCCGCCGGTTCGCGTTACCTGTCGCTGCTGGGCGGGGTGTGCCTGAGCTTCTACGACTGGTACTGCGACCTGCCACCGGCCTCGCCGATGGTGTGGGGCGAGCAGACCGACGTGCCCGAATCGGCCGACTGGTACAACTCCAACTACATCATCGCCTGGGGTTCCAACGTCCCGCAGACCCGCACCCCCGACGCGCACTTTTTCACCGAGGTGCGCTACAAGGGCACCAAGACCGTGGCTATCACCCCGGACTATTCGGAGGTGGCCAAGCTCACCGACCTGTGGCTCAACCCCAAACAAGGCACCGACGCCGCCCTGGCCCAGGCGTTCAACCATGTGATCTTCAAAGAATTTCACCTGGACAAGCCGAGCGCCTACTTCACCGACTACGCCAAGCGTTACACCGACCTGCCGGTGCTGGTGATGCTCAAGCCCATGAGCGGCTTCGCGCCGGGCGCGGGCTTCCAGCCGGATCGTTTCCTGCGCGCCTCGGACCTCACCGGCAACCTCGGCCAGAACAACAACCCGGAATGGAAAACCATCGCCCTCGACGCGAGCGGCGAGCTGGTCTCGCCACAAGGCGCCATCGGCTACCGCTGGGGCGAGAAGGGCAAGTGGAACATCCTCGCCAAAGAGGGCGGTGAAGGCCGCGCCATCGACCTCAAGCTCAGCCTGATCGGTGACGACGTGGCCGAAGTCGCGTTCCCGTACTTTGCCGGCGAAGCCCACGAGCATTTCCAGCATGTGGCCGGCGACGCCGTGCAGTTCCGTCGCGTACCGGTACACAGCGTGACCCTGGCCGACGGCAGCGTTGCCAAGGTCGCCACCGTGTTCGACCTGTCGGCGGCCAACCTGGCCATCGACCGTGGCCTGGGCGGCAGCAATGTGGCCAAGGACTACAACGACGCCAGCGTACCGGGCACCCCCGCGTGGCAGGAAGCGATCACCGGGGTCAGCCGCGAGAAAGCCATCCAGATCGCCCGTGAGTTCGCCGACAACGCCGACAAAACCCGTGGGCGTTCGATGATCATCGTCGGCGCAGCGATGAACCACTGGTACCACATGGACATGAACTACCGCGGGCTGATCAATATGCTCATGCTCTGCGGTTGCGTCGGCCAGACCGGCGGCGGCTGGGCCCACTATGTCGGCCAGGAAAAACTGCGCCCGCAATGCGGCTGGCTGCCCCTGGCCTTCGGCCTGGACTGGAGCCGCCCGCCACGCCAGATGAACGGCACCAGCTTCTTCTACGGCCACAGCTCCCAGTGGCGGCACGAGAAGATGAACATGCACGACGTGCTCTCGCCCCTGGCCGACAAAGCCCAGTTCCCCACCCATGCCTTGGACTACAACATCCGCGCCGAACGCGCCGGCTGGTTGCCCAGCGCGCCACAGCTCAACACCAACCCGCTGCACATTTGCCGTGACGCCGCCGCCGTCGGCATGGACCCCAAAGACTATGTGGTCAAGTCCTGGCAGGACGGCAGCCTGCGCTTTGCCTGCGAGCAGCCGGACAGCCCGGTGAACTTCCCGCGCAACATGTTTATCTGGCGCTCCAACCTGCTCGGGTCCTCAGGCAAGGGCCACGAGTACATGCTCAAGTACCTGCTGGGCACCAAGAACGGCGTGATGAACGAAGACATCGGGTTTGGCGGCGAAAGCAAGCCCACCGAAGCCGAGTGGGTCGACGACGGCGCCATCGGCAAGCTGGATCTGGTGACCACTTTGGATTTCCGCATGTCGTCCACCTGCGTGTATTCCGACATCGTCCTGCCGACCGCCACCTGGTACGAAAAAGACGACATGAACACCTCGGACATGCACCCGTTTATCCACCCCTTGTCGGCAGCCATCGACCCGGCGTGGGAGTCGCGTTCGGACTGGGAAATCTACAAAGGCATCGCCAAGGCGTTCTCGGCCATGGCCGTCGGGCACCTGGGTGTCGAGCAAGACCTGGTGACCGTACCGCTGATGCACGACAGCGTCGGCGAGCTGGCCCAGCCGTTTGGCGGCACCGACTGGAAAAGCGCCGGGGTGGCACCGGTGCCGGGCAAGAACGCGCCGAACATGGCGGTGGTGGAGCGCGACTACCCGAATATCTATAAGAAATTCACGTCCCTGGGCCCGATGCTGGAAAAGCTCGGCAACGGCGGCAAGGGCATCAACTGGAACACCGACGATGAAGTGGCGTTTCTGGGTGAGCTGAACCACCACGAAGGCGACGCCGGCGTCAGTCACGGCCGGCCGAAGATCGACACGGCTATCGACGCGGCCGAGGTGATTCTGTCATTGGCCCCGGAAACCAACGGCCATGTGGCAGTCAAGGCCTGGGCGGCGCTGTCGGAATTCACCGGTATCGACCACAGCCACCTGGCCCTGCCCAAGGCCCACGAAGCGATCCGCTTCCGCGATATCCAGGCGCAGCCGCGCAAGATCATCTCCAGCCCTACCTGGTCGGGCCTGGAAGACGAGCATGTGAGCTACAACGCCGGCTACACCAACGTGCATGAAAACATCCCATGGCGCACCATCACCGGCCGCCAGCAGTTCTACCAGGATCACCCGTGGATGCAGGCCTTCGGCGAGCAGCTGATGAGCTACCGGCCACCGGTCAACACCCGCACCATCGCCGGCGTGAAAGGCAAGCGCAGCAATGGCGAAACCGAGATCGTGCTGAACTGGATCACCCCGCACCAGAAGTGGGGCATCCACAGCACCTACAGCGACAACCTGCTGATGCTGACCCTGAGCCGTGGCGGCCCGATTGTGTGGCTCTCGGAAGTCGACGCCCAGCGCGCCGGCATCGAGGACAACGACTGGATCGAATGCTTCAACGTCAACGGTGCCTTGACCGCCCGCGCGGTGGTCAGCCAGCGCGTCAAGGAAGGCATGGTGATGATGTACCACGCCCAGGAACGCATCGTGAACGTGCCGGGTTCGGAAACCACCAAGACCCGTGGCGGCCACCACAACTCGGTGACCCGCGTGGTGCTCAAGCCGACCCACATGATCGGCGGCTACGCCCAGCAAGCCTACGGTTTCAACTATTACGGCACGGTCGGTTGCAACCGCGACGAATTCGTCGTGGTGCGCAAGATGGCCAAGGTCGACTGGCTCGATGGCTCCAGCGGCGATGACCTGCCGCGCCCATTGCCGACCGATATCGAGGAGAACTGAGATGAAGATTCGCTCACAGATCGGCATGGTGCTGAACCTGGACAAATGCATCGGCTGCCACACCTGCTCGATCACCTGCAAAAACGTGTGGACCAGCCGCGAAGGCATGGAGTACGCCTGGTTCAACAACGTCGAATCCAAGCCCGGTATCGGCTACCCCAAAGAGTGGGAAAACCAGGACAAGTGGAAGGGCGGCTGGGTGCGCAATGCGAACGGCTCGATCAACCCGCGCATCGGCGGTAAGTTCAGGGTGCTGGCGAACATCTTCGCCAACCCCGACCTGCCGAGCCTGGACGACTACTACGAACCGTTCGACTTCGATTACCAGCACCTGCACACCGCACCGTTGGGTGAGCACCAGCCCACCGCGCGGCCGCGCTCGGTGGTGTCGGGCAAGCGCATGGAAAAGATCGAGTGGGGCCCCAACTGGGAAGAAATCCTCGGCACCGAGTTCGCCAAGCGCCGCAAGGACAAGAACTTCGATCAGATCCAGGCCGATATTTATGGCGAGTACGAAAACACCTTCATGATGTACCTGCCGCGCCTGTGCGAGCACTGCCTCAACCCGGCGTGCGCGGCGTCGTGCCCCAGCGGCGCGATCTACAAGCGCGAAGAAGACGGCATCGTGCTGATCGACCAGGAAAAATGCCGGGGCTGGCGCATGTGCATCAGCGGCTGCCCGTACAAGAAAATCTACTTCAACTGGAAAAGCGGCAAGTCCGAGAAGTGCATCTTCTGCTACCCGCGTATCGAAGCCGGCATGCCCACCGTGTGCGCCGAAACCTGCGTGGGGCGCATCCGCTACCTCGGGGTGCTGCTGTACGACGCCGACCGCATCAGCGAAGTGGCCAGCACTGCCAACGAGCAAGACCTGTACCAAAAACAGCTGGAAATCTTCCTCGACCCAAATGACCCGGCAGTGATCCGCCAGGCCCTGGCCGATGGCGTACCGCAGTCGGTGATCGACTCGGCCCAGCGTTCGCCGGTGTACAAAATGGCGGTGGATTGGAAACTCGCGCTGCCGCTGCACCCGGAATACCGCACCTTGCCGATGGTTTGGTACGTGCCGCCGCTGTCGCCGATCCAGAATGCTGCGGCCGCCGGCACCGTGGGCATGAATGGGGTGATTCCGGATGTGGACAGCCTGCGTATTCCGCTGCGCTACCTGGCCAATATGCTCACCGCTGGCGATGAAAAACCGGTCAAGCGCGCACTCAAGCGCCTGTTGGCGATGCGCGCCTACAAGCGCTCCCAGCAGGTAGAGGGCGTGCAGGACTTGCAAGTGCTGCGCGACGTCGACTTGAGCGTGGAGCAGGTGGAAGAGATGTACCGCTACCTGGCCATCGCCAACTACGAAGACCGTTTCGTGGTGCCCAGCGCCCACCGTGAAGACGCCATGAGCGACGCGTTCGCCGAGCGCTCCGGCTGTGGTTTCAGCTTTGGCAGCGGCTGCAGCGGCAGTTCCGACACCAATATGTTTGGCGCCAAAAAGGCCAACCGCCGCGACGTGCTGAAAACCGTCCAGATCTGGGAGGACTGAGCCATGCGCATTCTTAAAGTGATTTCGCTGCTGCTGGACTACCCCACCGAGACCTTGGTGAACGGCCGCGACGAACTGGAACAAGCGATTCTCGAAGCACGGGAAATCAGCCCCAAGCAACGCGGCGCGCTGTTCGAATTGCTGGAGCTGATCTGCGGCAATGACCTGATGGATGGCCAGGAACACTACGGCGCGTTGTTTGGCCGTGGTCGCTCGCTGTCGCTGCTGTTGTTCGAGCATGTACACGGCGAGTCCCGGGACCGGGGCCAGGCCATGGTCGACATGATGGCCCAGTACGAAGCCGCCGGGTTCGCCATCGGCGTCAAGGAGCTGCCGGACTACATCCCGCTGTACCTAGAGTTCCTGTCCACCCGCGAAGACATCGAGGCCCGCGAGGGCCTGGCGGATGTGGCGCACCTGCTGGCCTTGCTGGCTGCGCGGCTGGAGGAGCGTGAGAGCGGCTACGCCAGTTGCTTGCGCGCGCTGTTGCAGATAGCCGGCGCGGAGCCGCACCAGGCCGTGGCCGAACTGCGCGCCCAGGTGGCCGCCGAGCCGCGCGACGACTCCCTCGAAGCCCTGGACAAGGTCTGGGAAGAAGAGGCCGTGGACTTTATGCAGGCCGAGCAACAGGACCGTTGCAGTGCGATGCCGAGCGCGCCGGGCAAAGCCCGTGAAGAAAGCGCGGTGCCGTTGCATTGGGTGGATTTTCAGCAAGAAGGCCGGGCCGCAGTGCCCGCCGGGGAGGTGGGTAATGTCTAAGTGGAATTTGCTGGTATTCGGGATCTACCCCTACGTGGCCCTGGCGATCTGCCTGTTGGGCAGTTGGGCGCGGTTCGACTTGTCGCAGTACACCTGGAAGGCCGGCTCCAGCCAGATGCTCAATAACCGGGGCATGCGCGTGGCGAGTAACTTCTTCCATATCGGCGTGCTGTTCGTGCTTGCCGGGCACTTTGTCGGCCTGCTGACGCCGGCGTCGGTCTATCACCATGTGATCAGAACCGAGCACAAGCAACTGTTGGCGATGGTGTCCGGCGGCTTCTTCGGCCTGCTGTGCCTGGTGGGCCTGCTGATGCTGGTCAAGCGCCGCCTGGGCGATCCGCGGGTGCGCGCCACATCGAGCCCCTCCGACATCCTGATCCTGCTGGTGTTGCTGGCGCAGTTGCTGCTGGGGCTGCTGACCATCGTGGCCTCCACTGGGCATATGGACGGCTCGGTGATGGTGATGCTCGCCGACTGGGCCCAGAACGTGGTGCTGCTGCGTCCGATTGAAGCGGCGGAGTCGATCGCGCCGGTGTCGCTGATCTACAAGGCGCACGTGGCGCTGGGCTTGAGCCTGTTTGTGCTATTCCCGTTTACCCGTCTGGTGCATATGGTCAGCGCGCCGATCTGGTACCTGGGGCGTCGTTATCAAATCGTGCGGCAGAAGTGAGGAGCACACCATGACTAGCGGATGCGGATGTGGCGGCGGTAACGCTGGCAGCGGCGGTTGCGGTTCGGCGACCCAGGAGCCGGTGGTTGAAGCCCCGGTAGCGTTGGAGCCTGAATTGATCGCCAGCAGTGAACAGCAATGGCCGATCATCAGTGTCAACGGCGTGGCGATCACGCCGGAGGCGATGGCCCTGGAGGTGCAGTATCACCCGGCGCAAAGCCGCGAAGACGCGGTGTACCTGGCCGCCCGCGCGCTGGTGATCCGCGAGCTGTTGCAGCAGCGCATCGCCGCGCTGGGGTTGGCGGTGGACATCGGCGCCGGCGAGAACCCAGAAGAAGCGGCCACGCGCCTGCTGCTGGAGCGTGAAGTGAAGGTGCCCGAGTGCGACGAGGCCACCTGCGTGCGCTTCTTCGAGAACAATCGCGGGCGCTTCCACAGCGCGCCGTTGCTGGCGGTGCGGCACATCCTGCTCGAATGCGCGCCGGACGATGCTGAGGCCCGCCACCTGGCCCATGTGCAGGCCGAAGTCCTGCTGCTGAGCCTGACCCAGAACCCCGGCAGTTTCGCCGAGCTGGCGCTCAAGTACTCCGCGTGTCCGTCCAAGGCACAGGGTGGCTCCCTGGGCCAGGTCAGCAAAGGCCAGACCGTGCCCGAACTGGAGCGCCAACTGTTCACCCTGGCACCGGGCCTGGCGGATAAACCGTTGGAAAGCCGCTACGGCTGGCACGTGATCAGCGTCGATCAGCGCATCGAAGGCCAGGCGCTGCCGTACGAAGCGGTGGCCACGGCGATTCGCACCCAACTGCAACAGGGCGTATGGCAGAAGGCGCTGGTGCAGTACCTGCAAACCCTGATCGGCGCGGCGCACATTCGCGGCATCGCGCTGCAGGGCGCCGACTCGCCGTTGGTGCAGTGACATGAGCCTGGTGGATGGGGTAGGCCGCTCGATTGACTACCTGCGGTTGTCGGTGACCGACCGTTGTGATTTTCGCTGTGTGTACTGCATGGCGAAAAACATGACGTTCCTGCCGCGCCAGCAGGTGCTGACCCTCGAAGAACTGGAGCGCCTGGCCGCGTTGTTTGTCGGCCAGGGCGTGCGCAAGATTCGCCTGACCGGCGGTGAACCGTTGATTCGCCCGGGCATTGTCGGCCTGTGCCGCAACATTGCCGCGTTGCCGGGCCTGCGCGAACTGGTTATGACCAGCAACGGTTCACAACTGGCGAGGCTGGCCCGGCCCTTGGTGGAGGCGGGCGTCAAGCGCATGAATATCAGCCTCGACAGCCTCGACCCCCAACGCTTTCGCGCAATCACCCGCAACGGTGATCTGCGCCAGGTGCTGGACGGTATCGAAGCCGCGCGGAACGCCGGCTTCGAACGGGTCAAGCTCAACTGCGTGGTGATGAAAGGGCGCAACTTCGATGAAGTGCCGGCCTTGGTGCGCTACGCCATCGAGCAGGGCATCGACATCAGTTTTATCGAGGAAATGCCCCTGGGCGATGTGGGGCGCTCACGCGGCGAGAGCTTCTGCGCCAGCGACGACGTACGCGCGCTGATCGCTCGTGAACATGGGCTGCTCGACAGCACGGAAAACAGCGGCGGCCCGGCGCGCTACGTGCGCTTGGTGCAACATCCGCAGACGCGGGTCGGCTTTATCTCGCCCAATTCCCATAACTTTTGCGGCAGCTGCAATCGGATCAGGATGACCGTCGAAGGGCAGTTGTTGCTGTGCCTGGGGCAGGACAAGGCCGTGGATTTTCGTAGCTTGCTGCGGCGCTATCCATTAGAGGATGGGCCGTTGATCGCAGCCTTGCATCAAGGGTTGAAGGGCAAGCCGTTGCGGCATGATTTCAGCGGGGACGGTGAGGTGCAGGTGGTGCGATTCATGAATATGAGTGGCGGGTGAGATGGACGGTGGTAGGGGGCTTGGGGCCGCCCGCAGATGTGCCAGGGGTGTCTATGCCCCCCTTCTAGAAACCTTGACGCCGATCAAGGGTGACCACCGCCTTCCTGGGTAATATCACTTCATATAGTGTTTTATTGAATAATTTTATCTATATGTAGTGCCAGGAGCCCGGAAATGCCAAACACGCTCACCCCGCTGGTCAGCACCCGCCTGCACAAACGCGACGGCACACGGGTCGCCTTCGACGCCGAAAAAATCCGCCAGGCATTGATCGCCGCCGGCACGGCCACTGGCGAATATCAGCCCGCCGATGTGGACCTGCTATTGGGCGCCGTGCTCGCGCGTTTGCGCGGTATCGAACGGCTCGACGTCGAGCAGATCCAGGACAGTGTCGAACGGGTGCTGATGGATGCCGGCTTCTTTCTGTCGATGCGCGCCTATATCGTCTATCGCGAGCAACACGGGCGTCTGCGCCGCGACCGCAAGACCCTGGTGGAAGTCGCCACCTCCATGAACGAATACCTCGACCGCGAAGATTGGCGCGTGCAGGCCAACGCCAACCAGGGTTATTCCCTGGGCGGGCTGGTGTTGAACGTGGCGGGCAAGGTCACGGCCAATTACTGGCTGGATGAGGTCTACAGCCAGCAGATCGGCCAGGCACACCGCGAGGCGGATCTGCATATTCATGATCTGGACATGCTTGCCGGTTACTGCGCCGGCTGGTCGCTGCGCTCGTTGCTGCACGAAGGCCTCAACGGCGTGCCGGGCCGGGTGGAGGCGGGGCCGCCCAAGCACCTGAGCAGCGCCTTGGGGCAGATGGTCAACTTCCTCGGCACCCTGCAGAACGAATGGGCCGGCGCCCAAGCGTTCAGCTCGTTCGACACCTACCTGGCGCCCTATGTGCGCAAGGATCAGTTGAGTTACCCCGAGGTGCGCCAGGCGCTGCAGGAATTTATCTATAACCTCAATGTACCGTCGCGCTGGGGCACCCAAACGCCGTTTACCAACCTGACTTTCGACTGGGTGTGCCCGCAGGATTTGCGCGAGCAGATCCCGGTGATCGGTGGTGAAGAAATGCCGTTTGCCTACGGCGATCTGCAAGCGGAAATGGAGTTGATCAACCGCGCCTATATCGAGGTGATGCAGGCCGGTGATGCCAAGGGGCGGGTGTTCACGTTTCCGATTCCCACCTACAACATCACCCATGATTTCCCGTGGGACAGCCCCAACGCCGACCGCCTGTTCGAGATGACCGCACGCTACGGGCTGCCGTATTTCCAGAACTTTCTCAACTCCGATATGCAGCCCAATCAGGTGCGTTCGATGTGCTGCCGCCTGCAACTGGACGTGCGTGAATTGCTCAAACGCGGTGGCGGTTTGTTCGGTTCGGCAGAGCAAACCGGCAGCCTCGGGGTGGTGACGATCAACTGCGCGCGCCTGGGCTACCTGTTCAAGGGCGACACCTCGGGCTTGCTGCAACGCCTGGATCATCTGATGCAGCTGGCCATGGAAAGCCTTGAGGTCAAGCGCAAGGTGATCCAGCGCCATATGGACGCCGGCCTGTACCCCTACACCAAGCGTTACCTGGGGACCTTGCGCAATCACTTCTCCACCATCGGCCTCAATGGCATGCACGAGATGCTGCGCAACTTCAGCGGTGACGAGCAGGGCATGCACACCGAACAGGGGCGCGCCTTTGCCCTCAAGCTGCTCGACCATGTACGTGCCACATTGCTGCGCTTCCAGGAAGAAACCGGCCATCTCTACAACCTCGAAGCGACGCCGGCCGAAGGCACCACCTACCGCTTCGCCAAGGAAGACCGCAAACGCTTCCCGGACATTCTGCAAGCCGGCAGCGACGTCGCGCCGTATTACACCAACTCCTCGCAATTGCCCGTGGGCTTTACCCAAGACCCGTTTGAAGCCTTGGAACTGCAAGACGAACTGCAATGCAAATACACCGGCGGCACGGTGCTGCACCTGTACATGGCCGAACAGATCTCTTCGACCCAGGCTTGCAAGCAATTGGTGCGTAAAGCCCTGGGACGCTTCCATCTGCCGTACCTGACGATTACCCCGACCTTTTCCATCTGCCCAGTGCACGGCTACCTGGCGGGGGAACACGAGTTCTGCCCCAAATGCGATGAAACCCTCGGCTACGTTTGATCCCCCAAGGAGACTCACCATGCAAACTGCTCAACCCCAACGTCAACGCTGTGAAGTCTGGACCCGCGTCATGGGCTATCACCGGCCCGTGTCGGCGTTCAACCCCGGCAAGCAATCCGAGCATAAGGAGCGCGTGCACTTCACCGAAACGGCTGCCGCGGCTGGGCGCCAATGACGCGAGCACTACGGGTCGGGGGCCTGGTGCCCCTGACCACCCTCGACTACCCCGGTATGCTCGCCTGCGTGCTGTTCTGCCAAGGCTGCGCCTGGCGCTGTCGTTATTGCCATAACCCGGACTTGATCCCACCGCGCGGTAGCGCAGAGGTGGATTGGCGCCGGGTTTTGCTGTTTTTGCAGCGGCGTCAGGATCTGCTCGACGCGGTAGTGTTCAGCGGCGGCGAACCGACGCTGCAGGAAGGCTTGCCGGCGGCCATGGACGAAGTGCGCGAGATGGGTTTTCGCATCGGTCTGCACAGCGCCGGCATCAAACCCGCCAGCTTTGCCAATGCACTGGCCCATGCCGATTGGGTCGGGTTCGATGTCAAGGCATTGGCCGAAGACTGCCCATCCATCACCCAGGTCAAGGGCAGCGGCGCCGCCAATTGGCGCAGCCTCGACGCCTTGCTGGCCAGCGGCGTCGACTACGAATGCCGCACCACGGTGCACTGGCACCTGATCGACCCGCCACGCCTGCTGCGCCTGGCCCAGCGTTTGCAAGCCAGTGGCGTGAAGCGCTTCGCCGTGCAGATAGTCCGTACCGCCACCATGCTCGATGCACAGTTGGCGTGCGCGCCGATACAAACGGCGCTGCCGGAGTTGTGGGCGCGGATGCGCGAGTTGTTTCCGGCGTTTGTGTTGCGAGGGTGAGCCCTCCACAGGATTTTTTATCGATGCTGCCCCCCGCGGGCAGGCCTTCATCAAGGAATGTTCAGATGATCCACTTAACCACCGCACGCCGTATTGTCATTGGGTTTGCGATTGCGCCTCTGGCGCTGATCGGCCTGGTGTTCTACGCCTTGCACGACCTGGCCACGCTCAAGCAACAGGCCGACCAGATCGTGCAACGGGACTGGCCGAAGATCGCGCCGATCATGGTGATCGCCACCGGCGTGCGGGACAACGGGCGCAACACCCGCGACCTGTTGATCGACCAAGACAACCAACAGGCCCAGGCAGCCATCGGCACCACGCGCCAACGCATCACCGAGGCGTTCGCCACCCTCGAACCGCTACTCGATACCGCCGAAGGCAAGGCCGCCTACGCCCGTTTGAAAACCCATCGCGAAGCCTACGTGGCGGCGTTCACCCAAGTGCAAGCGCTGATCAAGCAGGGCGCCCGTGAGCAGGGCTTGGCGCAGCTCAAGCAGCAGGTGATGCCGGCGGAGCTGGAGGTGTTCAAAAGCCTGGACGCCTTGATGGCGTTACAGGGGCGCGTGTTTGCCGAGCGCCAGCAGGTGGCGCAGGCTCTCTACGACGACGCCCGGCGCACCATGATCGGCCTCTTTATGCTGTGCCTGGCGCTGGTAGTGGCGGCGGCGGTGTTGGTCACCCGCAGTGTGCTGCGGCCCTTGGGCGGCGAGCCGGATGAGGCGGCGCGGGTGTTGAGTCATATCGCCGGCGGTGACCTGACTATCGTGGTGCCGGTGGGTGACAGCGCGGAGGGCAGCGTGATGCGCAATCTGCATCACATGCAGCAGAACCTTCAGCAGATGGTGCGGCATATCGCAACGTCGGTGGACGGCGTGGCCAGTTCCTCGGAGCAACTCAGCGCGGTCAGCACCCAGACCAGCGGCAGCTTGCAGTTGCAGGGCCAGGAGATTGAGCAGGCCGCTACCGCCGTGAACGAAATGACCGCCGCTGTGGACGAGGTGGCGCGTAACGCGGTGAGCACCAGCGAAGCCTCGCGCCTGTCGGAACAGACCGCCCAGCGCGGCCAGGCCCAGGTCCAGGAAACCGTGGCCTCGATCAACACCCTGGCCAACGGCGTGGTGGAAACCTCTGAGCGCATCCAACAACTGGCTGGGCGCGTGCAAGACATCAGCAGCGTGCTCGATGTAATCCGCAGCATCGCCGATCAGACCAACCTGCTGGCCTTGAATGCCGCCATCGAAGCCGCCCGTGCGGGCGACGCCGGGCGTGGTTTTGCGGTGGTGGCCGATGAAGTGCGCGCGCTAGCCCATCGCACCCAGGTGTCGACCCAGGAAATCGAACAGATGATCGGCGCCATCCGCCAGGACAGCGAACACGCCGTGGCGGCCATGCACGACAGCAGCGAACGGGTACAGGCAACTTTGGGCGTGGCCCAGCGCTCGGGGCAGGCGCTGGAAGAAATCACCCGGTCTATTTCCCAGATCAACGAGCGCAATATGCTGATTGCCAGCGCCACCGAGGAACAGGCGCTGGTAGCGCGGGAGGTGGATCGCAACCTGGTGGGCATTCGAACCCTGTCGCAGCAGGTGTTGCAGGGGGCTATTCATACACAGACGGCAGGGCAGGAACTGGCAGGCATGGCCGGGGATTTGCACCAGACGGTGGGGCGGTTCAAGGTCTAGGCCGCTACCAGAATCCCACCTTTGGAGCGGGTTCTTTCAGTTAGCAGTTTGGGTCGGCCTTTCGCGAACTGCACGGCAGTGCGCCGTATGACCTGGCCCAGGCAATGCAATCAAAGGTGGGAGGGGGCTTGCCCCCGATGTGGGAGTGTCAGTTGACACATGTGTTGTCTGACCCGCCGCCATCGGGGGCAAGCCCCCTCCCACAGTTTGAGCGAGTTTTTGCAGTTAGTGCTTGGGAAGCCGTTTGGACTGGCCTGTCGCGAACGGTGCGGCAGTGCGCCGTATGATCCAGCCCAGGCAATGCAATCAAAGGTGGGAGGGGGCTTGCCCCCGATGTGGGCGTGTCAGTTGATGCATGTGTTGCTGACCGGCCGCCATCGGGGGCAAGCCCCCTCCCACATGTTGTGCGGGTTCTTTCAGTTAGCCGTTTGGACTGGCATGCCGCGAACTGTGCGGTAGTGCGCCGTATGATCCAGCCCAGGCAATGACTATCAAGGTGGGAGGGGGCTTGCCCCCGATGTGGGAGTGTCAGTCGACGCATCTGTTGCTGACCCGCCGTCATTTTCCCACAATGGACCGCCTTGCATCAGGCAAGTCGCGGTCAAGCCCAGCCCCAGAACTGTAACCACCATGCGCCTGCGACCATGCCGGCAGCCGTCAAGACACCCATCCATGCCGCCATTCGTGCCTTGCGCGGTAGGCCGCTCAGTTGCCGCCATCCCAACCAGACACACCATCCAACAGCCGCCACCAACAGGGCCCCGCGCGCCGTTTGCACCCAGGCCAACACCAGCCCTTCGTAGCGCAATAACTTCACCGTGGTCGCCGATAAGCCGAGGAACAACCCCGCACCACCGAGAGGCGTCAGTGTCAGGGCAAGGGGCCGAAACAGTGCGCGGTCGCCCGCCACACGTGCGCTGAACTTCAGCAGCACCCAGCATGCGCCGCCCAGCAGCAGTGAGCTGGCGCCCAGGTACAGCACGATGCACATCCCATCCAGCCAACTGAAACTGTCGTTGAGCTGCGGGTAGTGGGTCAGCAGCCACCATGGCGCGGTGTCTTGCAGCGGCCATAGCCAATCGTGTACCACCAGCCATTCGGCCAGGTGTTGTTTGAGGGCGATAAACCACGGGCTGACGGTCCATTGAAACGCACCCATGGCCAGGCCGATCACGCCGAACAGCAGCAGGCGCGCGTCCCATACCGAGGCAGTTTGATGACGGGCCTGGAGGATTTCCTCGTTGCACGAGCGGGCGATCAGTTGCACGGCGCCGCGTTGCCCACTGCAGCGCCCGCAGGCGTGGCACTCGCTGGCGCCTTGCAGGCGGCGGATGTCCAGCAGCGGCGCGCAGTTGGGCAGGGGCAGGCGCGGCGCGGTGTTGGCCTTCCAGCGTTGCTCGTCCACCGCAAAGCGCACCGGCGCCAGGCGCGCGAGCAGGGCGAAGACGCCGCTCACCGGGCACAGGTAGCGGCACCACACACGCTTGCCGCGCACGAACAAAAGGCCCACCACGACGGCCGCTACGGTGGAGCCGCCAAGAATCAGCAATGCTGCCTGGGCGTAGTCGTATACGCTGATCAATTGCCCATACAGGGTGGTCAGGCAAAAGCCGACCGTGGGCCAGCCGCCCCAGCGCAGCCAGCGCGGAATGCCCAGGCCGCGTCCGTGCTGGCTGGCCCATTCGCTTAGAGCGCCTTCCGGGCACAGCACGCCGCACCACAGGCGCCCGAACAGCACCATCGACATCAACACGAACGGCCACCACACGCCCCAGAACATAAATTGCGCCAGCAGGGTCAGGTTGTTCACCAGGTGCGCCTGAGTGTCAGGCAGCGGCAGCAGCGCCGGCACCACCAGCAGCAGCGCGTAGACCACGACCACCGCCCATTGCAGCGCACGGATCAGCCGGGCATGGCGGCGCATGCCATCGCCCAGACGGGCCAGCCAACTCATGCCGCGTGCCGCGACCGGCGCAGGCCGTGGCTCACCCACAGCCAGTAGCCGAGCAGCGCCACCAGGGTGATCAGGCTGGGCGCGGCGCGGTAGCCGGCGAAATCGGCGAGCAGGGCGCCCACGCCATGGCTGTCGCTGAGCAGTGCGCTGCTGTCCCAGCGGCTCTCACCGAAGGCCGTGTAGACCCAATCCGGCAGGTCCATCGCCAGCAGCTGCCCGCTGATACGGTCCACGGCAGCCACCAGCAACGCGCCGCCCAGTAACAACAGCAAGGCTTCGCTGAGGGCGAAAAAGTGCGCCCACGACAGTACGCGGCGGCTGCTGCGCAACAGCAGCACCGTGAGACCGGCCAGCACCAGGCCGAGCACGCCGCCAATGGCGAACAGGCTCAGGGCCGTGTCGTGCAAACGCGCGCCGGCGCCATACAGGAACACTACGGTTTCGCTGCCCTCGCGGCTCACCGCCAGCAACGCCAGCAGCAACAAGCCCCAGCCGCCCTGGCGTGCCAGGCGCTGGTCGGCGTCGCGTAACAGGCTGTGGCGAAGGGTGGGGCCGTGGCGATGCATCCAGAACACCATCTGCACCATCAGAGCGCTGGCGACCAAGGTCAGCAGGGCTTGCAGCCATTCGCCTTCGGCGCCGGTCATGGTTTCTGCGGCCCACAGCATCAACCCGGCCAGGCCCGCCGAGCACAACAGACCGAGCAGCACCCCGGCCCACAGAAAGCGTGCCAGGCGCGAGCGACCGGCCTGCTGGCTGATCCAGGCTTGCAGGATGCCGATCACCAACAGCGCTTCGACGCTTTCGCGCCACACAATGAACATCGCTTGATTCATCAACGGCTCCGGCGGTTATTGAGCGAGGAGGCTGCCTTCGGGCAGCTGTGGGTTGAACTCGTCGAAGAACGGGTATTCGCCGGGTTTGAGCGGGTGGATCACCACAAAGGTGGTGACGCCGGGCGATAACACCTTCTCCACGCGCAACGGCGTGCTTTCGAATTCGGCCGGGCCCTGGCCGGCATTGGTGAGCACGATCTTGAAGCGCTCACCGGCCTTGACCACCAGTTGCGACGGCGTGAAGTGCCCATCGCGCAGGCTCAACTCATAGGTGGGCAACGGCGCCGCGGCGGCCGCGCCGCCGAGCAGCATGCCACCCAGCAGCAAGGCGCGGCGCATCAATAACCGCCTTTCTTGCCGATGCCGGCGTAGACGAATTCGTAGTGCACTTCGCAACGCTCGAACCACGGCGCAACCCCGGTTTCCTTGTCGGTGTGGCGACCCAACGAATGAGGGCCGGTGGGCGGCAGCACGCTGAAGGTGAGGGTGTATTTGCCGGGGCCTTGTAGCTTGACGTTATCGCCGTAGTGCGGGCCGTCATTGGCAACCATGGCGTGGAAGTCGCCGCTGATCGGCGTGTCGCTGCCTTGCTTTTTCAAGGTGAAAGATAGGTTCAGGTATGGCACGAAACTGCCTTCCTGAAAGCCTTGGGCGTTGTCCGCCGTGGCGCGCACATCGGCCTCCAGGTGCACGTCGGAGTCGGCGGTGGCGCGCATCATGCCGGTAGGCGCCATTTCGATCGGTTGCAGGTACACGGCACCGATTTCCAACCCCGGGCACTGTTGCGGCTCGCCAATCGGGTATTCCTTGGCCAGTGCGGCAGAGGTGGACAGCAGCAGGGCCAGCGGCAGCAGAGAGAGGGTTCGCATGAAGACTTCCTGACGGGTAAGGGGAGAGGGCCCGAGTCTAGGAAGGTGCGGCGCAGATAATAATGATTCTTGTCAAGTTTCGAGAATATTTCATCTTGGCCAGGCTTGATGCCGATCAAGGTCAGCCGCCACTTCACGCGTTACGGTGAGGCTATCGCGCGTTGATAAGGAACTCGTCATGGCCAAGCCGTTTCCGTTGCACCCTAAGCACCCTGAGCGAATCTGCTGGGGCTGCGACCGCTACTGCGCCGCCACTGATTTGGCCTGTGGCAACGGTGCCGATCGCACCATGCACCCCGCCGAGATGCTCGGCGACGACTGGTACGAGCATGGCGATTGGGGCGTGACCACGCAGCCACCCCCCGTGGATGAGCCCTCAGCTGCCTGATCGAGGTGTGTCTTTGCGCTCTTTGGAGGGTTTAGCGGGTTTGGGTCTGGGGGCTTTTTTCGCCGGCTGTTGTTTCTGCGTGCTGTTGTCGGATTTCTGGCTGCTGTCTGAAGGGCTGCTGGGGTAAGTACCCGGCGGCAGTGCGGAACCTGCGGCACCGCTGTTATCGCCGAATGCCGCAAAGACAGGCCCAGCCAGCAGCGCCGTCAGGCAAGCGGTAAGTACGATCCTTCGGGACGTGGTGGTCTTCATGACGCAATCCCCTTATGTCATTGCACAAACCCCGGGCAGCCGGAGCGTGCCCGTGGTCCGGCCAGCTGTTAAGCCGCCATCGGCTTGGCCATGGTTTTTTTATACGCGGCCTTCATGGCCTCCATTTCGGCACCGAGTTCTTCCAGTTGTGCCTTGCCCAGCAGCTTGCGGGCTTGGGGGAACATTTCGGTTTCCTCTTCTTCGATGTGGTGCTCCAGCAGTTCCTTGACCACTTTGACGCGTCCGGAAAACTCAGTGCTGGACGGCTCGGTCTTCTTCAGGTCGGGCAGAACCAGGCTGTCGACGGTGCGGTGCTCTTCCTTGGCTTCGTGGTACATGATGTCCTGCTCTTTGCCACCGGCTTTGCGGAAGGCCGGGTAGAGAATCTCTTCTTCAAGCTTGGTGTGCAGGGTAATTTCCATTTCGAGCTTGGCCAGCAGCTCAGTGCGCTTTTTAACGCCGCGCTCGGTGGATTCGCTCAGTTGGGTCAGCAGTGTCTTGACGCGTTCATGGTCGGCTTTGAGCAGGTCGATAGCATTCATGGTGAAACCTCACGGATAGGGTTCGGGCACGTCGAAGTGCGCGCCTCGTCCGATGGGGTGTTGCATCCGCCGTACCAACTCTTGGTTATAAATAAATAATTTAAATATCAATAACTTATTGGATTTATGTGAATGCTGATGTCGTGCAGCTTGCATGGTTGCCTATCCACTACATTGCATTAAGCCGGCCTTGGGCAGGCTGTTTGCGACACTTGCGCAAATCCGATGGAACCCTGAGCGCAATGGGTTGACCTAAGCCTTAGACCTCAGGAGGTGAAACATGCAATTAGAATATGTCTGGATCGGGTTGGCGGTGGTTGTACTGCTGTTGGAACTGTGGGCGATCAACGCCGTATTGCGCAGCACCAGTGGCTGGGAGACCAAGGGGTTGTGGCTGATCATCCTGATCTTTGTGCCGCTGCTGGGGCTGATTGCCTGGGCGATGTTCGGGCCCAAGCGAGAGATGCCGGAGCAAGGTAAACACTGAGGCATGGCTCAGACAGCAAACAGGCGCCCCTCGGGGCGCCTGTTTTGTTTACGGGTTCGCGGATCAGCCGGCGAGGGCCTTGGCAATCGCGTCATTGAATGCTGGCAGATCGTCCGGCGTGCGCGAGGTGATCAAGGTCCAGCCATTGGCCCGGCATTGCTTGACCGGCTCATCCACCCAACCGGCGGCACCGGCATTTTCCAGGTCGATTCGTACGCTCTTGTAGGAGGTGAGGTTCTTGCCTTTGATCACGCCTGCGTCGATCAAGGCCCATGGGCCGTGGCAGATCGCGGCGATAGTTTTGCCGGCATCAGCGAATTCTTTGATCAGGCGCAGCGCCGCCCCGTCCTGACGTAGGGTGTCTGCGTTGACGGTGCCGCCGGGAATCACCAAGGCATCGAAGTCGCTGCCGACCACGTCCGACAGTTGCACATCGGATTCCACGGTCTTGTCCTTTTCGGTGTCGCCCACGAACGTCTGGGTGGTGCCGCCCTTGCTGGACGCATGGGTCACATTGGCGCCGAAACCGCGTAATGCTTCCAGCGGCTTGACCAGTTCGTCGCGTTCGATACCGGTATTGGAGGTGATGATCAGGATGTGCTTACCGTTGAGGTGGGTGCTCATGATCGAGTGTCTCCTGTGCAAAGGGTTATTGGCGTCACGAATGCCCCCGCGTCATCTGACGCAGGGGCGTGATCGGTCGAATTACTTGGCGTACTTGCTTTGCAGCTCTTTGGCCATTTGCAGGTGTTTTTCCAGGGTCGGCAGCTTCTCGGTGGCGAAAGCTTTCAGCTCGGCGTTGTCCGAAGAGGTCGACTCTTTCTTGAACAGTTCCACGGCTTCTTCGTGGGCGTTGACCTGGTTGTTGGCATAGGCCTTGTCGAAGGACTCATCGCGCATTTCCAGGATGGCTTTCTTGGCCTTGTCCATCAGTGCGGCGTCGTCCGGCACTTCCAGATCATGCTTCTTGGCCAGGGCCATCAGTTCCTGGTTGGCTTTGGTGTGGTCATCGACCATGTGCTGGGCGAAGGTTTTCACGTCGGCCGAGCTGCTTTTTTGCAGGGCCAGTTTGCCGGCCTCGACTTCAGTGATGCCGCTCTGTGCGGCCTTGTCTACGAAGTCGTTGGAGGTGGCTGCGAAGGCTGCGGACATCGAACCGGCAACCAGTGCGAAAGTCAGGCCCATTTGTTTCATCAGCTTGGTAGTCATGGTGTCTCTCCTTGTGAATGACGTGATGTCGCTACCTGGGTGTTGAGCCGGCACTGGGGCAAAAGGTTTAAATTTTTTTGTGCTTTTTTCGCCAGCGGTGGCCGCGGCAAATTCCTTGAACTATCGAAAAGCCCAGGGCTCTGCTGAATGAGCCCGCCGTGTGATGGCGGCGCGTCAATTACTAGGAGAATGCCCCGTGACCGAGCACAAGAGCGCCGATAAAACCCCCACCCCCGTCAGCTCCGAAGAGGCGCAAAAAGGCACCGACAATCCTGTCAAAGGCCAGACCCTGGAGCGCCCGAACCCCAACACCGAAACCGTTGACAAGGTGCTCACTCCCACCTCGATCAAAGACACCGAGCGCCAGACCGATGCGATCAACGAACAAGCCGCCAAGGCCGAGCGCAAATTGAGCCACTGAGCGGAGCATTCAAGCCATGGCTGACGACGCCGGCCGCGCGGCTGCTGTTTGGGCCGCACCCTTGTACATCGGTTGCGCAGGCTGGAGCCTGGCGCGCGAACACTGGCCGGCATTCGACGCAGAGGGCACGCATTTGCAGCGCTATGCCTCGCGCTTCAATGCGGTGGAAATCAACAGTTCGTTTTACCGCGCTCACTTGCCCGCGACCTACGCGCGCTGGGCACAGTCGGTGCCAGCGACTTTTCAGTTCTCGGTGAAAGTGCCCAAGCTCATTACCCATGAGCTGCGACTGGCGCACTGCGAAACCGCGCTGGATGAGTTTCTAGCGCAGTGTCAGCGATTGGGCGACTCCCTAGGCTGCCTGCTGGTGCAATTGCCTCCGTCATTAGCGTACGAGCCAGTGACCGCTGCGGTGTTTTTCCGCGCCTTGCGCCAACGCTATCTGGGCGCCGTGGTGCTGGAACCGCGGCATGCCAGCTGGCTTGAGGCTGAAGGGTTGTTGCAGGATTTGCATATCGGCCGGGTCGCCGCCGACCCTGCCGCAATTGAGGGCGGCCACCTGCCCGCCGGCTGGCACGGCGTGCGCTATTGGCGCCTGCACGGCTCCCCGCGCATTTACCACAGCGCCTATGGCCCCGCACGGGTGCAGGCGTATGCCCGGCAGTTGCTGCAGTCCATCGAGCAAGGCATCCCCACCTGGTGCATCTTCGACAACACCGCCAGCGGCCGGGCGCTGGACGATGCGTTGTACCTGCTGGAGCAGCAGCTGGCGGGGTTTAGCACGCTCTAACGGGTGAATGGCTTGGGTTCATTGCCAATCGATCTATACACCTGTCAGATCTGACAGTAGCCGCTTTGTATCCGATGGATATAGTCAAAGGCGTACACATGCCCAGCCGGGAGAGCGGCCATGACTAAATCCGAATTGAAGAAGTTCCTCCAAATCAAGATCGACCAAAAAGCCAACATCATCCTCAACGAGCGGGTGCGCTATGACGACGCGGCCTTCGGCGAGCTGAAAATCTATGCCTGTCTGCGGCGTATCCTGAACAAAACTGCGACGCTTGAAGACCTCGGTGTGCTGCATGCCGTGAACAACTTGCTGCATGCAACCGGTGTGCTGGCGCCCAATGAAACGCTCGGCTCCAAGGTCACCAAGTGAGGATATTCAAATGAGTGACATCGAACAGCGAGTGAAAAAAATCGTCGCCGACCAGCTAGGCGTTGCTGAAGCCGATATCAAGAACGAGAGTTCTTTCGTGGACGATTTGGGCGCCGATTCCTTGGATACGGTGGAACTGGTGATGGCCCTGGAAGACGAGTTCGAGATTGAAATTCCGGACGAGGAGGCCGAAAAAATCACCCACGTCCAATTGGCCATTGATTACGCGAAGGCGCACGCAGAGTCATAGGGCAAACCCACGCTGCGGTGGCTAGACATCCACCCGCAGCACTTCCAGCCCCAACTGTTCATACGCCGCGATATCCGGCGCATGCCACTCGGTGATCAGGCTGTGGATTCGGCTGCACGGCGCCACCACGAAGGGCTCCACGGCGCCGAGTTTGTCGGCCATGGTCACCGCCACCACCTGGGAGGCGCTGTCGAGCAACGCTTGCTTGACCGCCACTTCATCGAAATGCAGCGACGTCATGCCCACCTGTGGGTGCAGCGCGCAGACCCCGGTAAACAGCAGATCGGCCTTGATGCTTTGGATCAAGCGCACGGTGTCGTGGCCGTGGGTGGAGAGGGTGGCCGGGTTGAGTTGGCCGCCGGCGAGGATCACCTTGACGTCCGGGTGGTCCGCCAGGGCGATGGCAATCATCGGCGATGCCGTCACCACCGTAAGGCGGAGCGACAGCGGCAGTGAGCGGGCGATCTGCAGCGTGGTGGAGCCGGAATCGAACATCACGATCTGCCCGTCCTCGACGCGTTCGGCGGCCAGTTGGGCCAGGTGCCGCTTGACCGCATCGGTCTCACCGACCCGGGTAAAAAAATCCTTACCGGTGTCTTTAGGCCGGGGCAGGGCGCCACCGTGTACACGCTGCAATAGGCCGGCGGCGGCCAGTTCGCCGAGGTCGCGGCGGATGGTGTCCGGGGACACCGCAAAGTGTTCGACCAGTTCGGCTGCGGTGACTTTGCCGTCGCGCTCCAGCAGCAACAGGATCTTTTGTTTGCGTAACGAGGGGAGGTCGATGGCGGCGTGGGTGTTTTGCATGTTTGTGCGCTTTTTTGCGGGTTTATGCGAGATTAATCGCCGGCCCTGTTGAACGCAATGCTTGACTTTCACCCTCTCGTTTAACCGCCCCAAGCTGTCGATTGGAATCGGGGCGGTTTAGCGGCCGCGCCCATTTAAGGCGCGACCCGCCGCACAAAAAAAATCGTAAAAAAATAAAAAGAGTTGTCCACGAAAACCGTGGGTATCTCTGTGGATAACTTTGCCGGGCCCCGGCGGGGTTGGTGATTTCGCCCAAGATCAATATTTGATCAACTTAATGTTTGGCCCAGCATGGCCAGGGTTTGCGCTTGACAGGCCCGCTCGAAACCAGTGCCGAAAAGTGTTTTACGAGTCGCCGTCGCGGCTTGTGGAGTGTGTGATGGCTTGCGTCTGAACCTTAGATTGCATCAGTTGATCGAGTGCCTGGCGATACGTGCGACCGGCCAGGCTCATGCTGTTGTTGTGGCTGGCACCGGGCACCAGCAACAAGCGTTTGGGCTCTTGGGCAGCGGCAAACAATTGCTGGCTGAAACGCGGCGGAACGTAGCGGTCGTCCAGGCCATGCACCACCAGCAGCGGCATGCGGATATCGGCGATCTTATCGATGGAATCGAATTTCTGCGACAGCAGCCAGCGCACCGGCAACGAGGTGTTAGCCACCGCTGTGGCCACATCGGCAAGGGAAGTAAAGGTGGATTCGATCACCAGGCCACGCACCGGCACCGGCGATTGCTGACCCAGTTCCGCCGCCAGGTCGATGGCCACCGCGCCGCCGAGGGAATGCCCGTAGATCAGGCGTTTTTGTGGGTCGGGTTGCAGCACCTGAAAGCGCTCCCAGGCGATGCGCGCGTCTTCGTATACCGTGGTTTCCGACGGCAAGTCGCCGTGACTTTTGCCGAAGCCCCGGTAGTCGATGGCCAGCACCGAAAAGCCCAGGGCATGCAATTGCTCGATGCGGAACAGTTGCCCGGTCAAATTCCAGCGCACGCCATGCAGGTAGAGGATCGCCGGCGCATCCTTGCTGGCCGACGGGTACCACCATGCATGGATGTTCTGCCCGGCTTTGAAGCTGGCCGGCTTGAGTTCGAATTCCTGCACCGCCTTGGGCAGGCCGCTGTACCAACTGGCGGTGCCCGGCTCGATGCGAAATACCAGCTCGCGCTCTTTGTGCTGCAAGATGCTGCATCCCACCGGCAGACCCACGATCAACAACGCCATGCACAGCAGGGGAAACCAGCGCAGGCCCAGGCGAGACAGCAAACGAGACGACATGAACGTTCCAGGTCAAAAGGTGAAGCAGGGTTTTTACCAGAAGCCCCGCGCCGGCAGGAATTATTTCGACCACCATTGTGTGGCTTGACGCTGTCGCTCTCTGCGCGACATGCTCCTGCTCCTTTGAGCAAAGGCCCGACCATGGACAGCAGCCCCGTACGCATCACCGCCGAAGAGACCCTTTCGGACAACTGGTACAACCTCAAGAAATACAGCTTCGACCTGCGCCGCCGCGACGGTAGCTGGCAGGCCCAGACCCGTGAGGTGTACGACCGTGGCAATGGCGCCACCATCCTGTTGTACAACCGCGCGCAACGCACGGTGTTGCTGATTCGCCAGTTCCGCATGCCCACGTTCGTCAACGACTACCACGGCTACCTGATCGAAGCGGCGGCCGGTCTGCTCGACAACGCCAGCCCCGAAGAACGCATTCGCCTGGAAGCCGAAGAAGAGACCGGTTATCGCGTCGGGCACGTCGAGAAAATCTACGCGGCATTCATGAGCCCCGGCTCGGTGACCGAGCGAATTCACTTCTTTATCGGCCAATACCAGCCGGCCGATCAGGTTGGCAGCGGCGGTGGCCTGGAAGAAGAGGGCGAAGACATCGAAGTGCTGGAGCTGGGTTTCGAACAAGCCTTGGCGATGGTGCAAAGTGGCGAGATCGTGGATGGCAAGACCATCATGCTGTTGCAGCATCTGGAACTGCGGATGTTGAAAGAAGGCTGGTAAGCCCGTCCCATCCACACAGCACGTACATGCAATTTTCCTTGGCGGGTCCACGGCACACTTCCCTCATCGCTGATAGTGGGAAGCAGAGGGCACGCCATGGATCCAGCCGCCAAGACAGGGGCCGACGAAGTCGTCACCCTGGTGGTCAAACACCGCATCAAATCCGGCCTTGAGGCCGACTACGAAGCTTGGCTGCGGCGCATCGTGCGCATTGCCGGCGAACGGCCCGGGCACCTGGGCGTCGACGTGGTGCGCGGCAAGCAGGACGGCCTGGCGCTGTTTACCTGCGTGCTGCGCTACCGCTCCACCGACGACCTGCAACACTGGCTCGAATCGCCCCAACGCAAGGCCCTGATCGACGAAGCCGCGCCGATGCTCGCCGATGGCGACCAGACCGAAATCGGCGCCGTCAACGAATTCTGGTTCACCCCCCTGGCCGACGGCAGCGCGCCGCCGCCGCGCTGGAAACAGGCGGTGGTGTCGCTGTGCGTGATCCTGCCGCTGACCCTGCTGGTGCCGATTATCTGGGGCCCGCTGCTGCGCCTGCATCCCTTGCTCTCTAACTACGTGGTGTCCACGATCCTGGTCACCGTGACCATCGTGGTGCTGGTGGTCTACGTGATGATGCCGGCCGCCACGCGCCTGTTCGCTCCCTGGCTTGAAGCCTCTGTAAAGGAAACCCTATGAACGCCGATCTGATCCTGTTCAATGGCCAGTTCCACACCGTGGACCGTGAAAACCCGCGTGCGACCGCCGTCGCCATCCACCAGGGCCGCTTCGTTGCCGTCGGCACCGACGCTGAAGCGATGGCCCTGCGTGGCAGCGCGACCCAGGTCATCGACCTCAAGGGCCGCACGGTTATCCCGGGTCTCAACGACTCGCACCTGCACCTGATTCGTGGCGGCCTGAACTACAACCTCGAACTGCGCTGGGAAGGCGTGCCGTCCTTGGCCGATGCCTTGCGCATGCTCAAGGACCAGGCCGACCGCACCCCGACACCGCAGTGGGTGCGTGTGGTCGGTGGCTGGAACGAATTCCAGTTCGCCGAAAAGCGCATGCCGACCCTGGAGGAACTCAACCAGGCCGCGCCGGATACCCCGGTGTTCGTGCTGCACCTGTACGACCGCGCCTTGCTTAACCGCGCGGCTCTGCGCGTGGCCGGCTACACCAAGGACACGCCGAACCCGCCGGGTGGCGAGATCGTGCGCGACAGCAATGGCAACCCCACCGGCATGCTGGTGGCGCGGCCCAATGCGATGATCCTGTATTCGACCCTGGCCAAAGGCCCGAAACTGCCGTTGGAATACCAGGTCAATTCGACTCGCCAGTTCATGCGCGAACTCAATCGCCTGGGCCTGACCAGCGCCATCGATGCCGGCGGCGGTTTCCAGAACTATCCCGATGACTACGCAGTGATCGAGCAACTGGCCAAGGACCAACAGTTGACGGTGCGCATCGCCTACAACCTGTTCACCCAAAAGCCCAAGGAAGAACTCAGCGACTTCAAGAACTGGACCGGCAGCGTCACCCTGCACCAGGGCGACGACTACCTGCGCCACAACGGCGCCGGTGAAATGCTGGTGTTCTCCGCCGCCGACTTCGAAGACTTCCTCGAACCGCGCCCCGACCTGCCGCTGACCATGGAGCAGGAACTGGAACCGGTGGTGCGTCACCTGGTGGAGCAGCGCTGGCCGTTCCGCTTGCATGCCACCTACGACGAATCGATCTCGCGCATGCTCGACGTGTTCGAGAAGGTCAATCGGGATATTCCGTTCAACGGCCTGCCGTGGTTCTTCGACCACGCCGAAACCATCACCCCGAGAAACATCGAGCGCGTACGCGCCCTGGGCGGTGGTATTGCGATCCAGGACCGCATGGCGTTCCAAGGCGAATATTTCGTCGAGCGCTACGGCGCCAAAGCGGCCGAAGCCACACCGCCGATCAAGCGCATGCTGGCTGAAGGCGTGCCGGTCGGCGCCGGCACCGACGCCACCCGCGTATCGAGCTACAACCCCTGGACCTCGTTGTACTGGATGGTCAGCGGCCGCACTGTCGGCGGTCTGGAACTGCATGCCGAGGGCCTGCCGCGCCTTACCGCGCTGGAATTGTTCACCCATGGCAGCGCCTGGTTTTCTTCGGAGCAGGGCAAGAAGGGCCAGATCAAAGTCGGCCAATTGGCGGACGTCGCCGCGCTGTCGGCGGATTTTTTCAGCGTCGATGAAGAGGCCATCAAGTGGATCGAATCGGTGCTGACCGTGGTCGGCGGCAAAGTGGTGTACGGCGCCGGCGACTTCGAAGACTACGCACCGCCGCGCGTGCCGGTGCTGCCGGACTGGTCGCCGGTGGTCAAGGTGCCAGGGCACTGGCGCCCCAGCTCACCGTTGCAGGCCCAGGTTCACCAATGCAGCGGCCCGTGCGGCGTGCATGCCCACAGCCATGAAAAAGCGCGCCTTTCCAGCGTGCCGGTCAGCGACTTCCAGGGTTTCTGGGGCGCGTTCGGCTGCTCGTGCTTTGCCTTTTAATCCCAACCCAAGGAGTTAACCCCATGACGTACAAGCGCTTGAACAAAGATGACGCAGTGGTGCTGTTGGTGGATCACCAGACCGGCCTGATTTCCCTGGTACAGGATTTCTCCCCCAATGAGTTCAAGAACAACGTGCTGGCCCTGGCCGATGTCGCCAAATTCTTCAACTTGCCAACCATCCTCACCACCAGCTTCGAAAGCGGCCCTAACGGCCCGTTGGTGCCGGAACTCAAGGCCATGTTCCCGGACGCGCCGTACATCGCTCGACCTGGCCAGATCAACGCCTGGGATAACGAAGACTTCGTCAAAGCGGTCAAGGCCACCGGCCGCAAGCAGATCATCATTGCCGGTGTGGTGACGGACGTGTGCGTAGCGTTCCCGACCCTGTGCGCCCTTGCCGAAGGCTTTGAGGTGTTCGTGGTCACCGACGCGTCCGGCACCTTCAACGAAACCGTGCAACAAGCCGCGTGGGCACGCATGACCGCCGCCGGTGCGCAACTGGTCAACTGGTTCGCCGTGGCCTGCGAGCTGCAAGTGGACTGGCGCAACGACATGGAAGGCCTGGCCAACCTGCTGTCGCCGCGTATCCCCAACTACCGCAACCTGATGAACAGCTACTCGGCGTTCACCGCCAAGTAACCGGTTCTCACGCCTGTAGGTCAACGATGTGGGAGGGGGGCTTGCCCCCTCCCACATTTGATTTGTGGTGTTGCGATCATCCGGTTATAAAGCCCTGCAAATGTCCACCGAGAAGCGACAATGAACCCCTTCGAAGACATGCGCCTGTTCTGCCAGGTCATGGAGTCCGGCAGTTTCACCGCTGCCGCCGAACAGCTGGGCCTGTCCAAGCAGTTCGTTAGCCGCCGCTTGATCCAACTGGAAGACCGCCTGGGCGTGCGCTTGCTCAATCGCTCTACGCGTCGGTTGGATGTCACGCCTTTGGGGCAGAGTTATTACGAATCCGCGTTGCGTCTGCTCGGTGAAGTCGAGCAGGTGGAGCAGGGCATTGCTGGGCAGAACAGCGAGCCGCGCGGCACCATCCGCCTCAGTGCGCCGCTGTCGTTTGCCATCGCCCACCTGGGCTGTCTGTTGCCGTTATTTCTGCAACGCTATCCGCAGGTGACGGTGGAGGTCGACCTCAGCGACCGCCCCGTGGACCTGATCGGCGAGGGCTACGACCTGGTGCTGCGCATCGGCACCCTGGAAGATTCCACGTTGATCGCGCGCCGCATCGCCAGCATCGCGCGGGTCTACTGCGCCAGCCCCGACTACCTGGCGTTGCGCGGCACGCCGCAGAAACCCGAGGACCTGACCGACCACGACTGCCTGCCGTACGGCCACGGCCGCCAGGTGCAATGGCGCTTCAAGGGCAAGGTGCAGGCGCTGAACGTCAGCGGGCGCATGCGCGTGAATAACGGCGACTTGCTGCGCGACACCGCGATTGCCGGGCTGGGCGTCACCTACCTGCCCACCTTTATCGTCGGCGATGCCTTGCAGGACGGGCGCCTGCTCACGGTGCTCGATGAGTTCGCCCCCGAGGCGCTGACCTTGTCGGCGGTGTATCCCCAGCACCGCCAAAGCTCACGGCCAGTGCAGGCGCTGGTGGAGTTTTTGCGCGAGCGCCTGGCTAGCGGCTGTTGAACAACTGACGGATCAGGTTCGGTGTGCTGCCGGTCCAGCGCTTGAAGGCGCGGCGAAAGTTGGCCGCGTCGTTGAAGTTCAGGTAGGCCGCCACCTCATCGTTGCTATAACCCTTGACCTGATACAGGTGCAACGCCACCTGCTTGCGCACGCGGTCGACCTGTTCCTGGAAACCGGTGTCGTGTTTGTGCAGTTTGCGCTTGAGGGTCGCCGGGCTCATGGCGAACGCCTGCGCCGCCTGTTCCAGGTTGGGCGGCTGGCGCACCTGATCGCGCAGGTAATCGTAGAGGCAGTCGAGAAAACTGTCGGCAAAGCCGAGCTGGTCGATCTGTGCATGGGCCTGTTGACGCGCGACTTGAGCGGCAGTGGCCGAGGCGCCGGGCCAGGCATGTGTCAGGTATTGGCGGGGGATGCACAGCATGTCCAGGGGGCGTGAAAAGCGTGTGTTTTCACCCAGGTTTACCCAGTACTGCTCGACATAACGCGGCTCGGCATGGCTGACGCTGCACGCCCAGGGCAGGCGCTCGCCGCTGAGCCATTGGCTCATGGCAACCAGCGAAGTCATGCTCGCTTCGAGCAGGAAACGCCAGTGCTCGCCGGCCCCGCAACTGTCCTGCCAATACAGGTAGGCATGGTGCTCGTCCAACTCCAGATGCAGCGCCACCAGCGGGCTGAGCAACACCTGCAATTGGATCAGCACCTCCAGCGCCTGGTGCAGGTTTTGCGCATGGCCCAGGGCATGGCTCGCGGCGCCGTAGTAGCCGGGCAATAGGCGTTGGCCGAACAGAAAGCTGCTGTCGTCGGCGTCGAGCAACTTGCGGCTGTTACCGATCAAACCCAGAAACTGCTGCGGGCTCAGGCGCGCGTTGCCGGCCAGGATGTCCTCGTGGAAAAGCCCGGTGCCGCGCAGCAAGCGATGGCTGTCGATGCCCCGCGACAGTGCCAGGTCGATCAGCGTGGCGGGTTGATAGTGCCCAGGGATAAAGCGGCAGTCGCTTTCATACCAGCGGGTGTTGATGGCCATGTCAGGCACTTTTCGCCAGGGGCTGCTTGGCCTTGGCCAACGCCAGGTTGAGGCGTTTGAGCAGGTCGTGGGGCGGTTCGTCCAGGGCCATCACCACCGCTGTGGAGGCCGCCAGTTGCAGGCGCTCGCCTTGTTGCCGGGTCTTGTGGGCCAGGCCACGCACCGCTTGCTGCAATTCCAGAGCGATGTCTTTGGCCTGGCGCTCGCCGGTATTGGGCAGCAGCACCACAAAGCGGTCGCCGGCCAGGCGGCACAGCAAGTCCTGGCGGCGCAGGTTGAGCAACAGCAACTGGCTGAGGGCTTGCAGCACCGCATCGCCTTCGGCATGCCCATAGGCCTGGTTAATGGCGGCGAAATTGTCCAGATCCAGGGCCAGCAGCGACAGCGGTTGGGCCTGCTCGCGGCTGTCCTGCAGGCTCTCGGCCAATTGCCGCTTGAGGTAGTCGGCACCGCCCAGGGGCGTGAGCTTGTCGAACAAGCGATGTTCGCGAAACACCCGCTCGCGTTTCTCCATTTGCGCGCTGATCGCCAGTTGCTCGCGGTGCCAGTGGTAGATGCCGAGGGTCAGCAGGATCATGCCCACCGGCATCGGGCCGGACTCCAGCCAGTGGTCCCAGGTGATGCTGTCGGGCAAGCGGATAAATTCATCCAGGCTGTCGATCCACCAGGAAAAAAAGATGCACGCCAGGCCCAGCACCAGATAGTTGGTCACGCGCCCGGCGGGGCGGCTCTTGAGCACCAGCCCCAGCCACACCAGCGCCAGCAGTGCCGAACCGCCTTCGCCGACGATATCCAGCCACTCCCATTCGCTGACGCTTTTGAGCTCGCCACAGGCCAAGTGCAGGATCAGCCCCAGATTGGCGGCAATCAGCAGCAGGGCGAGTTTCCAGCGGTGGGGTTTGAGCACGGAGAACATGGCCGCGAGTCCTTGGGCAAAGAAGCGAAGGGCGCCAGCACAGCAGATGGATGTGACGGTTGGATGACAGCGGGGACAGGTCGAATCAGCTCACCTCAAACACGCCGCGCCACAAAAAGTGGGCTTGTTGTGGTGAGCGGGCT
>NZ_JAEILC010000062.1:103993-215621 GCF_016307435.1 Pseudomonas sp. S4_EA_1b
GCAAGCCTGCTCACCACAACAACCTCATTTTCTCCTGCTATGTAGATACCTATGCCCTTCATGGCGGTGGGATAGCTGGCATATCTGTTGGCTGCTAGACAGCCATCGGGGGCAAGCCCCCTCCCACAGGGGAGATTTGCAGGTCATATCAGCTCATTTCATCTCAGCACATGGCTGAAAGCCGCGGTTTACAGGGCTTTACGCCGATCGCTGTCACAGAACCGTCATCCCCCACCCCTAGCGTGCCCTCCCAGTTGCCGGGCCTTTTGCCTGGCGTCGAACGGATTCTTGGGGAGGATTGCATGTACAAGCGCACCGGGCTCGTCAGCTTCACGCTTACCGCCTTGGCCCTGGCGATAGCCAGCGAGCGGCTCTATGCGGCCGACGCGGCCACCACCGAGCATGTCGACGTGGTCGGCCAGGCCGCCGCGATCAGCCAGGCGCTCAAGGAGCAGCGCAGCGCCGACAGCATCAAGAGCGTGGTGCATGCCGACGGCGTGGCGCAGTTGCCGGATGAGAACGTCGCCGAAGCGGCGCAACGTCTGCCGGGCATCAGTGTGGAACGCGACCAGGGCGAAGGGCGTTTCGTCAGCGTGCGCGGCCTGGGCCCGGACCTCAATAGCGTGACCATCAACGGCACCCTGGTGCCCGCCCCGGAAAGCGCACGCCGCGCCGTGGCCCTGGACGTGTTGCCGTCGGAGCTGGTGCAGTCACTGTCGGTGATCAAGACCCTCACCCCGGACATGGACGCCAACTCCCTGGGCGGCACCGTCGATGTGCAAAGCCTGTCGGCCTTCGATCACAAAGGCCTGTTCTACACCGGCAGCAGCGAAGCCAGCTACGACAAGAACACTCGCCAGACCAGCCCCAAATTCTCCGGGGCCGCCAGTAACCGCTTCAGCCTCGGCGATGGTATCGACAACTTCGGCGTGGCCGCGGCGCTGAGCTGGCAGAAGCGCGACTTCGGCTCGGACAACGTCGAGACCGGCGGCGCCTGGGACTTCACCGACGGTGCCAGGCTCAACGAGTTCGAACAGCGCGACTACGACATCAGCCGCGAACGCGCCGGCGGTGGCCTGAACTTCGACTACAAACCCGATGACCTGAGCAGCTACTACCTGCGCACCCTGTACAGCCGCTACACGGACACCGAGACCCGCAACTCCACCAGCCTGGAATTCGCCGACCCGCAGGCACCCGGCCAGTTGGGCGAGGCCGAGGGCAAGCGCAAGCTTAAGAACCGCGAAGAGACCCAGGAGATTCAGTCCTACGTGTTCGGCGGCGAACGCATGCTCGGCCTGTGGACCCTCAGTGGCCAGGCCGGTTACAGCCAGTCCAGCGAAGACAGCCCCGCGCATATTGCCGGCGCCACCTTCGACGGCGGTGACTTCGCCAACAGCGGTTTCTATGACAAAGACAAACCGCGCCCGATCATCGGCAGCGCCTTCTACGACCCGGCCAACTTCACCCTCGACAAAGTCGACTGGGAAAAACAGAACACCAAAGACACCGAGAAAAACCTGCGCCTGGACCTGGCCCGCGACTACGACCTGAGCGGCTATGCGTCCCAGGTCAAATTCGGCGGCAAGGTCAGCCGGCGCAACAAGGACAACGACCTGGAAGCCTGGGTCTACAAGGATTTCGACAGCCTGGGCTTCACCGACCAGCAGCTCAGCCTGACGCAATTTCAAAAAGGCAACGTCGACTATCGCCTGGGCAACTACGGCCCTGGCATCAGCGCCAGCGGCATCAAGCAGTTGATCGGCGGCCTCAACCGTGCGGACTTCTATGACGAGACCGAATCCCGGGTCAACGACTTCACTATGCGTGAAGACATCAACGCCGGTTACCTGATGAACACGATCGATATCGACGACTGGCGCTTTATCGCCGGCCTGCGCTACGAAGGCACCGAGTTCGAAGCCAAGGGCACCGGCGCCACCGACGGTCAGTTCACCGCCACCGACACCCGGCGCCGCTACCACCATTGGCTGCCGGGCCTGCACGCGCGCTATCAGATCGACAAGAACACCCAGGTGCGTGCAGCCTGGACCAAATCCGTGGTGCGCCCGACCTTCGGCCAACTGGCGCCGGGTTTTGTGATCGACGATGACGAGGCCACCTTCGGCAACCCGGACCTCAAGCCGTTGGAATCGAGCAACCTGGACCTGGGCATCGAGCATTTCATGGGGCGTGCCGGCACCGTCTCGGCGTTTGTGTTCTACAAGGACATCCAGAATTTCGTCTACAACACCGACCTGGCCGGTACCGGGGCCTGGACCAACTTCGCCGAGGCCCACACCTACGCCAATGGCGACAGCGCCAAGCTGTATGGCCTGGAGCTGGCTTACTCGCAGAAATTCGATTGGCTGCCGGCGCCGTGGAATGGCCTGCTGGTGGGCGCCAACAGCACATTCAGCCGCTCCAGCGCGGACATCGAAGGCTTCGACGCTGCCAGTGGCACTCACCGCAAGCGCAACATCAGCCTGCCCAGCCAGTCGGACACCGTCGGCAACCTGATGCTTGGTTGGGAAGACGACAAGCTCAGCCTGCGCCTGTCGGCCAACTACAAATCGGCCTACCTGTATGAGCTGGCGTCGATCAACGACAAGGCCCATGACCTGCATGTGGACGCGCAGACTTTCGTCGACTTCAGCGCGCGCTATTCACTGAGCAAGAACCTGCAAGTCAGCTTCGAGGCCCAGAACCTTACCGATGAGTCGTACTTCGTCTACACCGGCCACCGCAGCTACAACGGCCAGTACGAAGAGTACGGCCCCACCTACAAAGTGGGCCTGACCTTCACGCATTTCTAACTCACTCAATTCCAATGTGGGAGGGGGCTTGCCCCCGATGAGGGCCTGGCAATTGACGCATCAGTAGCTGACCCACTGAAGCCCCCCAAGCCCACAGCGTTCTGCATTTTTCCGAAGGATTTGTTCGTTCATGAGAATTTCCAAGCTGTACCTGCTGATCGCCCTGGCCACCAGCGGCCCCGTCTTCGCCGCCGATCTGGCCCTGACGCCCTGGGGCCCCAGCCTGAGGGCCGAAGCCGTGGCCATCCTGCCCGACGGTCAGACGCGCCTCACCGCCAGCCCGCGTGACGGTCTGCAATTGCTCGACAGCAAGGGCGCCGAACTGGCGCGTTTCAACGGTCACTTCAGCAGCCTCGATACACGCGCCACTGGCCCCCACGCAGTGGTCGCCAGCCTCGACAACGACCGCCAGCAGGCACTGCTGATCAACCTCGATACCGCCGCTAAAACCTGGGGCCAGCCGCTGTACCTGCCGCCCCGCGACTTTCCGGTAAACGGTCTGTGCCTGTACCGCGACGCGGCGGCCAACCTGTTTGTGTTCCTGGTCGGGGAGGAGGGCAAGGGCGAGCAATGGCTGGTAGGCAATGGCTCGACGCTGCTCGCTGAAGCCCGCCGTGTGCGTGGGGTGCCGTTGCCGCCGTCGGCGCAGTTCTGCCAGGTGGACGACGCCACGCAGCAACTGGTGGTGAACGAAGAAAACGTCGGCTGGTGGGCCTACCCGGCGCATCCCGAAGCCGCGGTGAAACGCACGCCGGTGGCGCTGTTCGATGATTCCAAGCGTGAAGCCGGGGCCATGGCGCTGGTACCGGGGGGGATGGTCGCCCTGGACCCGAAAACCGCGCAGTTGCACCTGTTTCAGTCCTCCGGCGCGCGCTGGGTAGAGCAACCGAGCCTGGGTCTGCCCGGCCTCAAGGAGCCGGAGCAACTGGCAATCAACGGTCGGCAATTGCTGGTACGCGACGACGACAGCGGCCAACTGTACCAAGGTACCCTCGACTGGCAGGCCAAACCCGTGCCGGTCGCGCCGGTGCTGCCGGAGGTCGCCGCGCTGCGCCAGAGCGAGCCGGTGGGGCGTCAGGGCGACGCGGCGGATGACCCGGCGATCTGGGTTCACCCAGAGCACCCTGGGCAGAGCCGCGTGCTCGGCACCAACAAAAAACAGGGCCTGCTGGCCTACGACCTTGATGGCAAGCTGCTGCAAGAGCTGGCGGTGGGGCGCTTGAACAACGTCGACGTGCGCCCGCGTTTCAAGCTTGGCCAGCAGACGGTGGACCTGGCCGTGGCAAGCAATCGCGATCGCAACAGCCTGAGCCTGTTCAGCATCGACCGGCAGACCGGCGAGTTGCGCGAGGCTGGTGAAGTGCCGACGCCGCTCAAGGAGATCTACGGCATGTGCCTGTTCCAGCCCGCCGGCGGCGACATTTATGCGATCGCCAACGGCAAGGACGGCACCTTCCTGCAATACCGCCTCAGCGCCCCGGACGGGCGCGTGCAGGGTGAGCTCGTGCGCCAGTTCAAGGTCGACAGCCAGCCTGAAGGCTGCGTCGCCGACGACCAGCGCCAGCGCTTGTTTATCGGCGAAGAAGACGTGGGCGTGTGGGCGGTGGATGCCCGTGCCGATCAACCGGCGACGCTAACCAGCGTGATCAAGGTCGGCGAACAATTGCACGCGGACGTCGAGGGCCTGGCGCTGTACCAGAGTGCGCAGCATGACTACCTGGTGATCTCCAGCCAGGGCAATGACAGCTACCTGGTGCTGGATGCCGAGCCGCCGTTCGCCAGTCGCGGGGCCTTCCGGGTCGGCCTGAACGCCGCTGCCGGTATCGACGGCGCATCGGAAACCGATGGCCTGGAAGTCACCGCCGTCAACCTCGGCGGGCCGTGGAACCAAGGCCTGCTGGTGGTGCAGGACGGGCGCAAACGCATGCCTGAGCAAACCCAGAACTTCAAGTTCGTGCCCTGGGCCGATGTGACCCGCACGTTGAAGTTGCCTTGAGCTGTCATGACTTTTTAATCACTGCACGTTAAACGGATAGAGGACATTCACCATGCACGCGACGATGGAACATATGACGATCTGGGGCTTGATCAGCGACGCCAGCCTGTTGGTCAAGGCGGTGATGGTCACTTTGCTGCTGGCCTCGTTGTGCAGCTGGTACCTGATTATTCAGCGCGGCACGGTGCTGCGGCGTCTGGAGCGGCAGTTGAACGGCTTTGTGCAACGCTTTCGTGCGGCGCCGGATTTGCACGGGCTGTACCGCGACACCCTGCAGGCGGGCGAGGGTGGAGTGGCGCCGATCTTCATCGCCGGGGTCCAGGAATACCAGCACCTGCATAGCCATGATCCGGCGGTGCTCGAAGGGGTGGAGCGGGCCTTGCAGGTGGCGATCACCGCGCAGGAAATCGAGCTGGAAAAAGGTTTGCAGTTCCTTGCCACCGTGGGTTCGGTTAGCCCGTATATCGGTTTGTTCGGCACCGTGTGGGGCATCATGAATTCGTTCCTCGGCTTGTCCCAGGTGCAACAGGCCACATTGTCCACGGTGGCGCCGGGGATCGCTGAAGCGTTGATCGCCACGGCCATCGGCCTGTTTGCGGCGATACCGGCGGTGATTGCGTATAACCGCTTTTCGGCGCGCAGCCAGACCTTGCTCACCCGCTATTACGCCTTTGGCAACGAGCTGCAAGTGCGGTTGCATCGCACCCTGCGCGGTACGCCGATCAACCTGGCCGCGGCCGCCTGAGCAGGAGTACTCCCATGTTAGTCAGGCCACAACGCAAGCACGGGCCCAAGGCCGAAATGAACGTGGTGCCATATATCGACGTGATGCTAGTGCTGCTGGTGATCTTTATGGTCACCGCGCCGATGCTGACCCAGGGCGTGAAGATCGAACTGCCCAAGGTTGCCGCCGAGGCGCTGGCCACCGACACCCGCCAGCAAATCCTGACCTTGTCGGTGCAGGCCGACGGCGGTTACTACTGGAACCTCGGCGAGGAACTGGACACCCAGCACCAGACCGACAGCGCGGTGAGCCTGGAAGAAATGGGCGCCAAGGTCGCGCAGGTGGTGGCGGCGCGCAGCGACACCCAGGTGTATATCCGCGCCGATGACAATGCCGGGTATGGCCGCGTGGTGGCTGCCATGGCGGTGTTGCAAAAGGGCGGTGTCAGCAAGCTGGGGCTGGTGACCGAGGCCCCGCAATGACGGCGATGATCATGCACAGTCCCACCTTGCCGATGGCCTCCGCGGCGCCTTCGGGCTTTTGGCGCAACAGCCTGGCCGCCGGTTTGGCGGTGGCCTTGCATGTGATTGTGCTGGCGCTGTTGATGCTGGGCTGGGCGCCACAACCGCCCACGCCGGAGGCCCCGAGCGTGATGCACACCCAACTGGTGATGCTGCCCCCGGCGCCGGTCCCAGTGCCGGCCCCCGAACCGGTTGCGGTGACGCCGCCAGCGCCGGAACCGGTGGTACTGCCAACGCCGGTCAAACCCGCAGTCGATCCTCGTGTGCAGGCACAAAAGCTTGAAAAAGCCGCCCTGGCGCGCAAGCGTGTCGAAGAAAAGAAAGCAGAGCAGCAACAACAGCAGCGCCTGGCCAGCGAACAGCGCGAGCGTGAACAGGAACAGCAACGCCAGGCCCAACAACGCCAGGCCGCCGAAACAGCCCGCGCCGCCACCCCTGCGCCGGCTCCGGCTTTCGACAGCCGCCAATACATGCCATTGAGCAAGGAAGCCCCGGAATACCCCGAACGGGCCCTGGACAAAAACATCGAAGGCGACTGCTCGGTGGAATACACCGTCAACCCCCAGGGCCGCGTGGAAAATCCCAAAGTACTGGACGGCTGCCACCCGTTGTTTATCCGCCCATCGTTGGCGGCTGCCAACACCTTCCGCTACCAGCCGAGGATCGTTGATGGCAAGGCCGTGGCCGTGCCGGCGGTGCGCAATACCTTTCACTACCGCATCAAATGACCGACCGGGCCTTGCGCCAGTCCTAAGACCAGCGGTAACCCAAGGTGGGAGGGGGCTTGGCCCCGATGGCGGTGGGTCAGCAACCCAGGTATCGACTGAGCAGGCCCCATCGGGGGGCAAGCCCCCTCCACAGGTTTGACGTCGTTGAGTTGAGCACACTGGTCCCCGGCTCGGTCGCCCGGTTTTACATCCATCCAAAGGCCAGCGGTAACCAGGGTGGGAGGGGGCTTGCCCCCGATAGCAGTGGGTCAGCAACACAGGTATCGACTGAGCAGGCCCCATCGGGGGCAAGCCCCTCCCACAGGTTTGACGGCGTTGACTTGAGCACAGTGGTCCCCGGCTCGGTCGCCAGGGTTTACACCCATCCAAAAGCCAGTGGTAACCAAGGTGGGAGGGGGCTTGCCCCCGATAGCAGTGGGTCAGCAACACAGGTATCGACTGAGCAGGCCCCATCGGGGGCAAGCCCCCTCCCACAGGTTTGACAGGCGTTGACTTGAGCACAGTGGCCCCCGGCTCGGTCGCCCGGTTTTACATCCATCCAAAGGCCAGCGGTAACCAAGGTGGGAGGGGGCTTGCCCCCGATAGCGGTGGGTCAGCAACACAGGTATCGACTGAGCAGGCCCCATCGGGGGCAAGCCCCCTCCCACAGTTTTGACGGCGTTCCTGTCACGAAAATATGCCTAGTCGATTTGCTCTTCAGTACGCAGTTGCGCACTCATCTCGTCGCAGCTGTGTGCCCAGTCCTGCAGCCACTGCGGCATCGGTGGCGAAGCTTCTTCCAGCCCCAGTTCCCGAACAAACTCACTCGGCGGCAAGGTGCCTTTGGCCGAGCGGAATAGCCCGCGCATTACCACCACCCCAACCACGCGGCCGCGACTGACGAAACGATGTTCCATCAGGCTCCACTTATGGTCCCAGCCGAGCATGCGGGTGTGCACTTCGAACGCTTCGAACAGTTTCAATTCGCGACGGAATTTGCCCCAGGTATCGCCCACGATCGGCAATGCCTTATGCCGCAGGGCGACGCGAAAGGCGCCGGTGCGTAGCACGAAGTCCATGCGCGCTACGTCCGCCAGGGTGAAATAACGACCATTGGTGACATGCCGGTTGATGTCCAGGTCCAGAGGCCAGACGCGCATCCGCACCACCGTGGTGGCCAGGCCATGGGCAGGTGTGCGCCACGGGCGACGGCACAGCATATACAGCAAGCGAAACCACAGATTCATCAGTCCATCCGAGCCTTGATCAAAAGCGGCACTTTAATAAGCAGACGAGGGCTGGGGTAGGTCCGCAAATGACTGATTTCAGGCAAATCGTGCAATTGGGTGAATTGAGCGCAACTCCAGACGAAAAAAACCGGCTGATCAGGCCGGTTTGGGGTGCCTCGCAAACAGCGAGGGGTTAAGCGTGGTTGTCCAGCAAACGATCCGCACCGCCTTCGGCCAGAGCACGTTCCTGCAAACGATCCGCACCGCCTTCAGCCAGAGCGCGTTCCTGCAAACGATCCGCACCACCTTCGGCCAGAGCGCGTTCCTGCAAGCGATCCGCACCACCTTCGGCCAGAGCGCGTTCCTGCAAGCGATCCGCACCGCCTTCGGCCAGAGCGCGTTCCTGCAAGCGATCCGCGCCGCCTTCAGCCAGGCCACGTTCCTGTAAACGGTCGGCGCCACCTTCGGCGACACGGTTTTCCATCAGGCGATCGGCGCCGCCTTCGGCCACCACGGGGTGAGCGAATGCGTTGGCAGCGAGTACCGAGAAAGCAAGGCTAAGCAAGAGTTGGCGTTTCATGAGAGTGTGCTCCGAGTCATTAAGTTGGGGTGTTGCTGTGTATGGGTTGGATGTTACGCGTTGCTTTTTTTAAGAGAACTTCATTGGGCTGATGGTGACTATCGACGCCAGCGATGGCCCGGTTTTCCGGGCCACCGCGCGGTCGGTCATGGCATCTGTGGCAGTTCCTGAGGGCGCAGGTCGAACACCAACACCTCGGCGTCCTCGCCCTGGCTCAGGCGAATCTGGCGCTCATCCCGCACCCGGGCGCCGTCGCCTTCTTCCAGGCGCTGGCCGTTGACCTCAACGCTGCCGCGAGCCACATGGATGTACACATGCCGCGCCGGTGGCAGGTCCAGCGTCGCGGTTTCCTCGGCGTTGAACAGCCCGGCGTAGACCCGTGCGTCCTGGCGCACGCTGAGGGAACCGTCGGCGCCGTCCGGCGAGATGATCAACTGCAAGCGTCCGCGTTTCTGCGCTTCGCTGAAGTGCTCTTGCTGATAGCGCGGCTCTGCGCCGGCCACCGAGGGCACGATCCAGATTTGCAGGAAGTGCACGCCTCGAGTCTGGCTGTGGTTGAACTCGCTGTGGGCCACGCCGCTGCCGGCGCTCATCAGTTGCACATCGCCGGGGCGGATCACCGAGCCGGTGCCCAAGGTGTCCTTGTGCTCCAGGGCGCCTTCGAGCACATAGGAGAAAATCTCCATATCGCGGTGCGGGTGCTGGCCGAAGCCTTTGCCGGCGGCGACGCGGTCATCGTTGATCACCAGCAGGTCGGAAAAACCCTGCTCGGCGGGGTTCCAGTAGTTGGCGAACGAGAAGGTGTGGAACGACTTCAACCAACCATGATTGGCGGCGCCGCGTTCGGATGCTTTGCGTAGGGTCAGCATGGTCTTTGTCCTCAAGTGAGCGCGGTCTGCGACATGCAGTGCGCTGGCGTTGAGGAGAAGGTTACTGGTTGTCTTTTAATTCATTAAGAAGATGAAAACTGAATAACTGTCCACTTGCGGTTGACAGTTGCGAGCGTGCAATAATGAGCGCCGCCTTCTTCTCTATGGACCCTCCGCACAATGAAAACCGTGGCCATGGCGCTGTTCCCGGACTTCCTCCTGCTCGACATGGCCGGGCCGCTCGAAGTGTTCTCTATTGCCAATCGCTACCTGCCCCCTGCGCAGCATTATCGAATCCTCACCCTGGGCACCGAGCCTGGCCCGTTGCGCGCCTCCAATGGGGTGATGGTGCAGGCCGACCTGTTGCTGGAGCAGGCCCTGGACGCTTATGACCTGTTGCTGGTGCCCGGCGGCCCTGGCGCCTACAACGAGTGCCACCCGGCGTTGCTGCCGTGGCTCAGGGCGGCGGTGCCACGGGCGCGGCGCTTCGGTTCGATCTGCACCGGTGCCTTTGTGCTGGGCTACGCCGGGCTGCTGGACGGTCATCGCGTCACCACTCACTGGCACTACACCGAGCGACTGATCAAGGCGTTCCCCAAGGCTATCGTGGAGACCGATCGCATCTACTTGCAGGACGGGCGCCTGATCACTTCCGGCGGGGTCACCGCGGGCATCGACCTGGCGTTGTCGGTGGTGGCTCAGGACCACGGCAAACAGGTGGCGGTGGAAGTGGCCAAGGTGCTGCTGGTGGTGATGAAGCGTCAGGGCGGCCAGGCTCAGTTCAGCCCGATGACCTCGGCCGTGGCGCCCCAGGAAACCCCGATCACCCGAGTGCAGAACCATGTTCTGGCCAATCTTGAACAGTCCTTCACCGTCGAATCCATGGCCGCTCTGGTTGATATGAGCGCGCGCCACTTTGCGCGGTTGTTCGCCAAGGATGTGCAGATGACGCCCATGGCCTTTCTGCAAGGTGCGCGCATCGACCGCGCGCGGCACTTATTGGAAACCACCGAGCTGCCGCTCAAGACCGTGGCGTTCCACGCCGGTTTCGGCAGCGTGCGGCATATGCGCTTTCTCTTCAGTGAAAAACTCGGCCTGACCCCGACCCAGTACCGACAACAGTTCAGTTAACGACACCATGTCCGTCTAGCGCACCGGATTGTCCGTATCGCTCCCTGTGCCAGCATTGTCCTGTCATCGCCAACTGGCAAGATAACGCCAAGCCCATGGAAAAGGATGCGCGAACGCCCAAGAACGGGTGTTTCAGCGCGATGACGAGACATGAACAACCCTCAGTCGATGGACGCTGATGGCACACTGCGCTTTGGTGCTTATGTCTTTCACCGCCAGCAACGCCTGGTCAGCAAGGCGGGTTGGCCGGTGCCGCTTGGCGGGCGCGCGCTGGACATCCTCGCGGTGCTGCTCGAAACGCCGGGACAATTCATCGACAAGGCGACCTTGATCGAGCGCGTCTGGCCGTGCAGCGTGGTGGAAGAGAATAACCTGCGTGTGCACATCGCCGCGTTGCGCCGGGCGTTCGATGGGCAACGCTACATCCTCAATGATCCTCATCGCGGCTATTGCTTCGCGGCACCGGTGCACGGCGCACTGCCTTCGGTGGCGACGCCGTGCCATAACCTGGTTGCTCGGCTGACGCCGGTGATAGGCCGTGACGAAGTATTAGGCGTGCTGGTGCGGCGCCTGTCCGGCCAACGCCTGATGACCCTCACGGGTTGCGCCGGGGTGGGTAAGAGCACCCTGGCATTGGCCCTGGCCGAGCGGGTCTTGCCGCGCTATCGCGACGGCGTATGGTGGGTCGACCTGGCCACGGTGCAGACGCCGAAGGCGATGCTGGAGCAGGTGGCCGCGGTGCTGCAGCTGCAAGCCGGGAGCAGCGCCCATGAGCTGGGACGGCACTTGGCTTCGCGCCAGTTGCTGTTGGTGCTCGACGGCGTTGACCTGCTATTGGTCGCGTGCCGGCAGTGGCTGCGCGTATTGCGTGAACTGGCGCCCCGGGTCAGCGTGCTGATCAGCAGCCGTGAACCGCTGCACCTTCCCGGCGAATGGGTGCTGCGCGTACCGCGCCTGGCGGTGCCCGCACCGGCGGCACTGGCCAGTGTCGAACAGGCGTTGGCCTGCCCGGCGGTGCAGCTGTTCGTGGCGCGCGCGCGGGCCGGGCAGCAAGGCTTTGAGTTGCGTCTTCAGGATCTGGCGCCGCTGCGCGATATCGTGCGGCGCCTCGACGGCATTCCCCTGGCACTGGAGCTGGCGGCGGCGCAGGTCGACGCGCTAGGCATGCGTGGCGTGCAGGCGCAGCTGTGCAAGGGCTTACAGGTCTTGACTCGGGGGCGCCGCACGGCGGTTGAGCGGCATCAGTCCCTCGCGGCAGCCCTGGATTGGACCTACCAGCGCCTGAGCCTGCCGGAGCGCTGGTTGTTCCTGCAATTGGGGCTGTTCAAGCACGCGGTGAACTTGCCGACGTTGAGCGCGTTGGTGGCCGGCACCGAACTGGAGCATGCCGACCTGGCGTACCTGCTGACACGCTTGGTGAATGTCTCGCTGCTCAGCGTGGAGCCTGGTCCCGGATTGCCGCGTTACCGCCTGCTCAATTGCCTGCGCGGCTATGCCCTGATGCAGTTGCGCGACCCACGGCAAGTGCAACGTTTGCAGCAGGGCTATGGGCATTACCTGGGGCTGGGTTCAGGCCGGCCGTTTGTCCTGCAACTGGTCGAGCAGGCGGCGAGCGTCGACTAGATCCGGCGTCGCGAACCCTTCGCTAAACCGTTCGTACACGCCTTTGAGCAGGTCGCGGGCGGCATCCGCGCGGCCCAGGCTTTGCCATAGTGCCATCGATGCGGCGCTGCGCAGTTCCCAGGCCAGGGCGCCTTGGGTGTTGGCCAGGTCGAGGGCTTCGCGCAGCAGGGGTTCGGCAGCCAACATATCGCCCTGGCCCAACATCTGCTCGGCGGTTACCCGCAATAGTTCCGGCGCGCACCAACCGGCGGCCCCCGTGCGTGCACGCGCGGCGTTCTGTGCATCGACCGGGCAGGAGCCGAGCGTAATCAGAATGTCTTCGATCAGCCCCAGACCTTGCAGGTCGCTGCGTTCCATGATGCCGATGTAATGCCCGGCCCAGGTCTGGAACAAGTGCACCCCATGTTTATGCGACTGTTCCAGCAATAGCGCTTGCAGGCGCTGCGCCGCCGTCTGGTCGCCGTTGTAGCGTGCGATCACCACGCCGGCCAGGGCCAGGGTGTAGCAGATCGAGGTGCCGTGGTTGACCTGCACGGCCAGTTCCAATGCCTGGCTGGCGGTGCGCCAGGCGCGTTCGGGGTAACCCTGCAGCCATAGGATGCGCGCCAGGACGGTCAATGAAGCAACATTCTGGTCGTACTGTATGCCGATGCCGTGGGCGAACCGGTTCAAGTGGCCGCTGTGGGCCATGCGCTGGATCAGCTGTTCGGCATTCTGGCGGGCCAGGACCTGGTCGCCAGTGAAATGCTGGGCCAGCACCTGCAGGCGCTGATTGCTCAAGCCCAGCAGCGGATCGGTGCGCGGATCGAGGCGATCGAACTGCACGCTCTGGGCCCGCGCCTGGTCATAGCGCCCGCCACAGAGGTCGACCGCCATTTGCCCGGAGATCGCGCGCAACTGGCCGCCCAGGTCCTGGCTCTGCTCGGCCAGGCGCGCGGCTTCGGCGAATGCCGTGCCGCTCTGGGCCGCGCCGCCGACTGCGTGATAAACCAGGCTGCCCAAGGCCAGTTGCAGCTGCATCGCCAGGCGCGGGCAGGGCGCTTGGGCCTTGTCCATCAGGGCCAGGGCCTTGCCCACGTACAAAGCGTGTTCGCGCAGCAGCGACAGTTCCTGCCACAGCGGCATGGCGCTGACCGTCAACTTGATCGCCAGCGCCGACGCACCGCCCGTGCCGAGGCCCCAGTCCAGCGCCGCGCGGATGTCTTCGCGCAGCGGGGCGTAGCGGTCGATCCACGGCTGGGTCGCGAGTAGCGACCAATCGGCCTGTGCCTGTTCCATCAGCGCCAGGCAACGCGCCGCGTGACGTTCGCGGGTGGCGTCCAGCTCGCCGGCGAGGCTGAGTTTTTCCAGGGCGTAGGTGCGGGTGATGTCCAGCAGGCGATACACCATATCGTCATCGCTGGGTTCTACGTTCAGCAGGGATTTGCCCACCAGTTGGCTGATCGAGCCGGGTACCTCGGCCGGGGCGAGCGCTGCGCCGGCAATCACCGCCGTCGCGCTGGCCAGGCTGAAGCCGCCGCGAAACACCGCTAGACGGCGCAGGCAGATTTGCTCGCCGGCACTGAGCAGGTTGAAGCTCCAGTCCAGGGTTGCGCGCAGGGTGTGATGACGGGGCAGGTCACTGCGCTGGCCACGGTTGAGCAGGCGCACGTTATCGTTGATTTGCGCCAGCAATCCCGACAGGCCGAAACGCTCGATCTGCGCCGCCGCCAGTTCAATGGCCAGGGGAATCCCATCGAGGCGCTGGCAGATATCGATGGCCAGGGGCAGCTCGGTGTCGCTCAGTTCAAAGCTGTCCTGATGGGCCATGGCCCGCTCGATCAACAGTTGCAAGGCCGGGTAACCCAGGGCCTGGGCACGGTTGCCGGAGGCGGGTGGGCAGGCCAGCGGCTCCAGGCGTTGCACCGACTCGCCCTCGGCGCGCAACGCTTCGCGGCTGGTGGCCAAGATGTGCAGGTGGGGCGCGTGGCGCAGCAAGGTTTCGCTGATCAGTGCGATGTCGTCCAGCAGGTGTTCGCAGTTGTCGATCACCAGCAGCAACTGGCGCTCCTGCAAGCTGCGCGCGAAAGCCACCAGCGGCCCTTGTTCGGCCGGCGCCAGGTCGAGCAGGGCGGCGAGGTTGGGCAGGATCATCGATGGCGTGCTCAGCGGCGCCAGGTCCAGCAGGTGAATGCCGTCGCGGTAGTGGCCGATCAGCAATTCCGCCACCCGCAGGGCGACGGTGGTTTTACCGATGCCGCCGGCGCCGGTCAGGGTGATAAAGCGTTGCGTGGGCAGTTGTTGCACCAGGCGGTCGATCAAGGCCTGGCGCCCGATCATGCGAGTGCGGCGCAGGGGCAGGTTGTGGCACGGGCGTTGAGGCGCACCGTCGCTGGGTAGGCTCATCGGTTCGATGCTCAATGGCGCAACAAAACTGTAGCCGCGCTGGGCCACGGTGACGATATAGCGCTGCCCGGCCTGGCCATCGCCCAACGCTTTACGCAAGGCCGCCATATGCACCCGCAGGTTGCCGTCCTCCACCACGCTTGTCGGCCACACCCGCGCGATCAGCTCCTGCTTGCTCACCACGTTGCCGGCCTGCTCCAGCAGGATCAGCAGGATATCCACCGCGCGCCGCCCCAGGCGTAGCGGCCGACCGGCCTCCAGCACCAGGCGTTGGCGCGGGTGGATACGGTAGGGGCCGAACTGCACGGCCTGATCGCGGAGGTCGTTCATGGGTGGCCATGCTCTGGGAACGGTAGGCGGCCAGCATAGGCCAGGCGTGTCTGGATCACTAGGCGGCGATCACATGGGGCTTGTGACGCAGTTGGTGATTTCGCCAGGTCATTGGGTTGACCCCTTCACTGCGGGTAAACATGTGGCAGAAGTGCGCCTGGTCGCAGAACCCGCACTCCAGGCTGATCTGCGTGAGGCTCAGGGAGGACGTGGTGATCAGCTCCTTGGCACGCTGGATGCGCTGTTGGCGGATCCATTCCTGGGGCGACAGCCCGGTGCTGCACTTGAAAGCGCGAGAAAAATGGCTGCGCGACAGGGCGCAGGCCTGGGCCAGCTCGGCGATGGTCAGGCTTTCGCCGAGGTTGGCCAGGATCAGTTGTTTGGCGATGCGTTCGCGCCGAGGGCACAGGCCGCCAGTGGCGGGCAAGCGAGGCGCACAGTACTCAAGTCGGGCCATGACAGGTATCCGCAGTCGATGGGAGCGTTCCCGGTGAATGGATGCAGTGTAGACGGCTGCATTCTTGGCGCCGGTGCCTGTGCCTGACGAGTTAATCGTTGTTAATTTTGCCAGGTGAGGCGGTTTTTCCTGGCGAAAAAGACAGCACAGGCGTGCAATCCCGATGCCGCTGCTACGTGCTTAGCTGGCGGCCTGATAACCGTCTGGATAGCGCCATGAACCGCAACGACCTGCGCCGCGTCGACATGAACCTGCTGGTGATTTTCGAAGCCTTGATGTTCGAAAAGAACCTGACCCGAGTCGCTGAAAAACTGTTTATGGGCCAACCGGCGGTAAGCGCAGCGCTGGGGCGTTTGCGCGATCTGTTCGACGACCCGTTGCTGCTGCGCAACGGACGGGGCATGGAGCCCACGCCACGGGCAGTGGCGATACTCAAGGAGCTGCAACCGGCCATGGACACCATTTCCGGCGCGGTCAGCCGCGCCAAGGATTTCGACCCATCCACCAGCTGCGCGGTGTTCCGCATCGGTTTGTCCGATGACGCCGAGTTCGGCCTGTTTCCGCCGTTGCTTAGCCAACTGCGCGAAGAAGCGCCGGGGATCATCGTGGTGGTCCGCCGGGCCAATTACCTGTTGATGTCGTCGCTGCTGGCCAGTGGCGAGATTTCCGTAGGCGTGAGCTACACCACCGAATTGCCGGCGAACGCCAAGCGCAAGAAGCTGCGGGATATACCGTGCAAAGTGCTGCGCGGCGATGACGGCGTGGCGCCGCTGAGCCTGGATGATTACTGCCAGCGCCCCCATGCAATGGTGTCGTTTTCCGGGGACTTGAGCGGCAATATCGACCTGGACCTGGCGCGCATCGGCCGCGCCCGGCGGGTGGTACTGGCGGTGCCGCAATTCAGCGGGTTGCGGGCGTTGCTGGCGGGCACGCAGATCATCGCCACCGTGCCGGACTACGCGGCATGCGCTTTGACCGAGGGCACCACCCTGCGCGCCGAGGACCCGCCGTTTGCGATTGATGCGGCGGAGTTGTCGATGGTCTGGAGCGGGGTGCACGACAATGATCCGGCGGAGCGCTGGTTACGGGCGCGGATTGCCGAGTATATGGCACCGAGGGTTTGAGACCGGCTCAATGCCACGTGATGTCTTGTATGGGCGGGCTTGCCCCGCGTCAGGCCTGCGCCGTTATCTCGCGGCGTGGGTCGCCATCGCCTTGGCACGCGGCGCCACGCGCATGCACTTGGCCAACGCCTGGTGCACATCCGCCAGCAGGTCGGCCACATCCTCCAACCCGACCGACAACCGCACCAGACCTTCGCTGATACCGTGCTGCGCGCGTTCCTGCGGGGTGTAGGTGGAATGGGTCATGCTCGCCGGGTGTTGGGCCAGCGATTCGGCATCCCCCAGGCTGACCGCGCGGGTAAACAATTGCAGGGCGTTCATAAAGCGCCGGCCGCTGTCGATGCCGCCTTTTAGCTCGAAGGCCAGCATGCCGCCGGCCTGACCCATCTGTCGTTTTGCCAATGCGTACTGTGGGAAAGACGGCAGGCCGGGGTAGGTAACGTGCTCGACGGCGGGATGGGCCTGCAAGGCTTCGGCCACGGCTTGGGCATTACTGCAATGGCGGTCCATGCGCAGGCCCAGCGTTTTGAGACCGCGCATCAGCAAGGCCGCGTCCTGTGGCGACATCACTGCGCCGGTCAAGTCCTTGAGGCCTTGCAGGCGAATGCGCTGGGCCAGGGCCTGGTTGCTCACGGCAATGCCGGCGGTGATATCGCCGTGGCCGCTGAGGTACTTGGTGGCCGAATGCACCACCACGTCGGCACCGAGATCGAGGGGGCGTTGCAGGTAGGGAGTGCAGTAGGTGTTGTCGACCACCACGGTCACATTCGGCTGCTGGTGGGCGAGGGCGGCCACGGCGGCGATGTCCACCAGTTGCAGGGTGGGGTTGGCCGGGGTTTCGCAGTAGATCATGCGCGTGGCAGGGCTGAGCGCGGCCTGCAGCGCAGCCAGGTCGGTCAGGTCGACGTGGCGCACCTTGATGCCGAATTCACCGATGCCGTGGTGCAGCAGGGCGAAGGTGCAGCCGTAAAGGGTCTGGCTGACGATCACCTCATCGCCGGGCCGCAACAGCGTCCAGAACGTCGCGGCGATTGCGCCCATGCCGGAACTGAACGCCACCGCCGCCTCGCCGTTCTCCAGGCTGGCCATGCGCGATTCCAGCAGCGCGAGGGTGGGGTTGGAAATGCGCGTATAGAAATGCCCGTTGGCCTCACCGGCAAAACAGGCAGCGCCGTATTCGGCCGTGGGAAAGGCAAAGGTGGCGGACAAATAGATCGGCGGCACCAGGGCGCCGTGATGGTCTTTGGGGTCATAGCCGTGATGGATGGCGCGTGTGGAAAAGCCGAATGTCTTGTGTTTATTGTGCATGTCGGGCGCTCCTTGTTTCCTACAATGCTATGCTCGAAATCGCGGCCGAACTTTGCCAAGTTTGCTGCCAAATCCCGTATCAGGGGATGAAAAGACAATAAAAATAACGTTTAGAGGCACGCTATGCCCACTCACCTCGATCGTACCGATAAAGCCTTGTTAAACGCCCTGCAAAGCAATGCCCGTCTCACGGTGGCCGAACTGGCCGAGCGTGTGTCGCTAACCACCTCGCCATGCTGGCGCCGGGTACGAAACCTGGAGGAAAGCGGGGTAATCAGCGGTTACCAGGCGATCCTGTCGCCCAAGGCGCTGGGGTATGGGGTGACGGCATTTGTCAGCATCATGATGGAGAGTCACACCCAGGAGATTGCCCGCGCTTTTGAACAGCGGCTGCTGGATATTCCGGAAATCGTGGCCTGCCATAACGTGTCGGGGCGCTATGACTTCTTGCTGGAGGTGGTGGCCAAGGATCTGGAGTCGTTCGGCGAATTTGCCCGCGAGGTGCTACAGACGTTGCCGTGCGTCAAAGAGATCTATTCGAGCTTCTCCTACAAGTCGGTGCGACCGCTGCGGACTATTCCCTTACCTGCTTGATCGACTTATCGCTGGTTCAACACAACCCCGACTGACGGCTATTGTCAGAAATTTCCCACAGGAGTACAAATGTACTCCATGACGACCCTGACCCCCCGCCGTACCGCCATCCTGACCTTTATCCGCGACCGCATCGCGCAGCAAGGCCAGCCCCCCAGCCTCGCCGAGATCGCCGAGGCGTTCGGTTTTGCCTCGCGCAGCGTGGCGCGCAAGCATGTGCTGGCGCTGACCGAAGCCGGTTTTATCGAGGTCAACCCCAACCAAGCCCGTGGTATTCGCCTGCTCAATCAGCCGGCGCGACCCGAATGGCTGGATGTGCCTGTGCTTGGCCGTGTGGCCGCCGGTCTGCCGATTGGCGCCGATGCCGAAGTGCACAGCCGCCTGCAACTGGACCCGGCTACCTTCGCGAAAACACCGGATTACCTGCTACGGGTGCAGGGCGACTCGATGATCGAAGACGGCATCCTTGACGGCGACCTGGTGGGCGTGCGGCGCAGTGCCGAGGCTTTGAATGGGCAGATCGTGGTGGCGCGCCTGGACGGCGAAGTCACCATCAAACGTTTTGAACGCAACGCCGACACGGTGCGTCTGCTGCCCCGCAACCCCGCGTACCAACCCATTGTGGTGGGCCCCGACCAGGACCTGGCCATCGAAGGGGTGTTCTGCGGCCTGGTGAGGCAAGGCTGATGGGCGCCGTGGTTGCCCTGGACGCGCTGTTCAATGGTGGCCGCGTCTGGAAGGGCCGGCCCGCCGCGCCACCGGCCAGCCTGCATCCCACCGGGCTGGCGGCGCTGGATGCGGTGCTGCCCAGCGGCGGTTGGCCGGCGTCGGCCTTGAGTGAAATCCTGATGGCCAAGGACGGCGTGGGCGAATTGCAACTGGTGCTGCCGACCCTGGCGCGCTTATCGGCGGCGGGGGAGCGCATTGTGCTGGTGGCGCCGCCCTACACGCCGTACCCCCATGCCTGGCAGAACGCCGGGGTGGACGTGCGTCAGCTCTCAGTGGTGCAGGCCGAGGAGCGCGACGTGCTGTGGGCTGTGGAACAGTGCCTGCGTTCCGGCAGTTGCGGCGCCGTGTTGTGCTGGCCGCACAAGGCCGATGACCGTGCCTTGCGCCGCTTGCAGGTGGCGGCCGAAACCGGCCAGACCCTGGCTTTTGCCTGGCGTGCCCTGAGTGAAGCAATCAACCCATCGCCTGCCGCGTTGCGCCTGGCCGTCGAGGCCAGGCCCGCCCAGGTGCGCGTGCTCAAGTGTCGCGGCGGGCTGGCCCATCCGGCGCCGATTGCGTTGGCCGGGCACTGAGCTTGCCATGCGCTGGGTGTGTATTGTCTTCCCGCAATTGGCGCTGGACGGGGTGCAGCGCCTGCACCCCGAACCGGATGCGCCCTTGGCCCTGCTCGCCGGTACGCCGCAGCGGCGCGTCCTGCAAACCGTCAATGCCGCCGCGCTTGCGTTGGGCTTACGGCCTGGCCAGTCCCTGACGGCGGCCCATGCGCTGGTCAAGACCTTTGCCAGCGCCGAATACGACCCCGTGCAGATTGAGCGTTGGCAGCAATTCCTGGCGGCCTGGGCCTACCGTTTCAGTTCTCAGGTCAGCGTGTATTACCCCCGCGCCTTGTTGTTTGAAATCGAATCGAGCCTGGGGCTGTTCGGGCCCTGGCCGCTGTTCGAAGCGCGCCTGCGCAAGGAGTTGACCGAACTGGGCTTTCGCCACCGCATCGTCGCCGCGCCCAACCCGGCGGCGGCGCGGGTGTTGGCCAATCTCTATGATGGTCTGGCCGTGGCCGATGACGCCGCTTTACAGCAGGCCCTGGCCCCGTTGCCCATCGACCGCGCCGGCCTGGAGCCGCAGGCGGCTACCGCGTTATCGCGCATGGGCCTGCGTACCCTGGCCCACGTGCAGGCCCTGCCTCGGCACACCCTGGCGCGGCGGTTTGACGCCGGTCTGCTCCAGCACCTGGATGCCTTGAGCGGCCAGCGCCCGTTGGCTCTGGACTTCTACCAGCCACCCGACCGGTTTGACGTGCGCATCGAACTGAACTTCGACGTGCATTCCCATCAGGCGCTGCTATTCCCTTTGCGCCGTTTGACCGCCGATCTGTCCGCATTCCTCTGCGGTCGCGACAGTGGCGTGCAGCGTTTCGATCTGCATCTGGAACATGCCCAGGCTGCCGACAGCGTGATCAAAGTCGGCCTGCTCAGTGCCGAGCGCGAACCGGGCATGCTGTTCGAACTGGCGCGCGGGCGCCTGGAGCAGGTGCAAGTCAGCGCCCCGGTGCGCAGCCTTCGCCTGCTGGCCGAAGACCTGCCGGTGTTTGTGCCGCAGCGTCAGGACCTGTTCGACGAGCGCCCGCAACAAACCCTGCCCTGGGAGCAATTGCGCGAACGCCTGCGCGCACGCCTGGGGGATGACGCTGTGCAGGGCCTGCGCTTTCATGCCGATCATCGCCCGGAGTGTGCCTGGCAAGCGGCAGCGGACCCGCGTGCCTGCCAAGGCTTGAACAAGGTGCAGCGCCCCGGCTGGCTGCTGCCGCAACCGAGCCCATTGGCCGAGCAGGGCGTGCATATCCTGATGGGCCCGGAGCGTATCGAATCCGGCTGGTGGGACGGCGCCGATATCCGTCGCGATTATTACTTGGTGCAGACCCGCACCGGCCAACGCGGCTGGGCTTTCCGCAACGTGGGGCAGAGCGATGGCTTGTGGCTGCAAGGCTGGTTTGCATGAGCTACGCCGAGCTGCATTGCCTGTCCAACTTCAGTTTTCAGCGCGGTGCATCCAGTGCCCTGGAGTTGTTCGAACGGGCCAAGGCCCAAGGCTACAGCGCCCTGGCAATCACCGATGAGTGCAGCCTGGCGGGCATCGTGCGCGCCTGGCAGGCGGCCAAGGCGGTGGAACTGCCGCTGATCATCGGCAGCGAAGTGCGCCTGGAAAACGGCCCGAAACTGGTGCTGCTGGTGCAAGACCTCAGCGGCTACCAGCACCTGTGCCGGCTGATCACCGTGGCCCGCCGCCGCGCCGAAAAGGGCCGTTATCGCCTGCTGCAAGACGATTTCGATCAACCGATGCCCGGCCTGCTGGCGTTGTGGGTGGCGGCTGACGATGACACCCAGGCGTCGATCCAATGGCTGCGTGAGACCTTCGCCGAACGCCTGTGGTTGGCGGTGCATCTGCATTGCGGGCAGGACGATGCGCGCCACTTGCAGCAACGCCTGAACCTGGCCGCCAGTCTGCAAATACCAGCGGTGGCTTGTGGCGATGTGCATATGCACGTACGTGGGCGCCGCGCTTTGCAAGACACCATGACTGCCATCCGTCATCACGTCAGCGTGGCTGAGGCCGGCACGCGCCTGCACCCCAACGGCGAGCGGCACTTGCGCAGCCTTGACGCCCTCGGCGCGCTGTACCCGCAAGCGCTGCTCGACGAAAGCCTGGCCATCGCGCGTCGTTGCACTTTCGACCTCGGCCAGTTGCGCTATCACTACCCGCGTGAATTGGTGCCCGAGGGGCATACCGCTAAAACCTGGTTGCGCGCGGTTACCGAAGAAGGCATGGCGCGGCGCTGGCCCTACGGCGTCGAGGCCAAGACGTCAATGCAGATCGACCACGAATTGGGGCTGATCAGCGATCTGGGCTACGAAAGCTATTTCCTCACGGTGCATGACATTGTGCGCCTCGCCCGCAGCCGTTCGATCCTGTGCCAGGGCCGTGGCTCGGCGGCCAATTCGGCGGTGTGCTTTGCCCTGGGCATCACCGAGATCGACCCGAGCCTGACAAACCTGTTGTTCGAGCGGTTTTTATCCAAGGAGCGCAACGAGCCGCCGGATATCGACGTGGACTTCGAACACGAACGCCGCGAAGAAGTGCTGCAATACGTATTCCAGCGCTACGGCCGCCACCGCGCGGCGCTGACCGCGGTGGTCAGCACTTATCACGCTGCCGGCGCGGTGCGTGACGTGGCCAAGGCCTTGGGGTTGCCGCCGGATCAGATCAACGCCCTGGCCGATTGCTGCGGGCGCTGGAGTGACGACGCACCACCTCTGGAGCGCCTGCGCGAAGCAGGCTTCGACCCGCATACGCCGATCCTGCATCGGGTGCTGACCTTGACCCAGCAGCTGATCGGCTTCCCTCGGCATCTGTCCCAGCACCCCGGTGGGTTCGTGATTTCCGAGTACCCGCTGGACACCCTGGTGCCGGTGGAAAACGCCGCCATGGCCGAGCGTACGATTATCCAGTGGGACAAGGACGACCTTGACGCGGTGGGCCTGCTCAAAGTGGATATCCTTGCCTTGGGCATGCTCAGTGCGATCCGCCGTTGCTTCGATTTGCTGCGCCAGCATCGCGGTCGCGACCTGTCGCTGGCCAGCATTCCCAAGGACGACCCGGCCACCTACGCCATGATCAGCAAGGCCGACACCATTGGCGTGTTCCAGATCGAGTCGCGGGCACAGATGGCCATGCTGCCAAGGCTCAGGCCCAAGGTCTTTTATGACCTGGTAATCGAGGTCGCCATTGTGCGGCCCGGGCCGATCCAGGGCGGCATGGTGCATCCGTACCTGCGGCGGCGTAACCATGAAGAACCGACGACTTACCCGTCGCCCGAACTGAAAACCGTGTTGCAACGCACCCTGGGCATCCCGCTGTTCCAGGAGCAAGTGATGCAGATCGCTATGGTGGCCGCCGACTACAGCCCCGGCGAGGCCGACCAGTTGCGCCGTTCCATGGCCGCCTGGAAACGCCACGGCGGCCTTGAGCCCCATCGCGAGCGGTTGCGCGATGGCATGCTGAAAAACGGCTACACCGAGGCATTCGCCGCGCAGATCTTCGAGCAGATCAAGGGGTTTGGCAGCTACGGTTTCCCCGAGTCCCATGCGGCCAGTTTTGCCTTGCTGACCTACGCCAGTTGCTGGCTCAAGTGCCATGAACCGGCGGCGTTCGCGTGCGCGCTGATCAACAGTTGGCCCATGGGGTTCTACAGCCCGGACCAGATCCTGCAGGACGCGCGGCGCCATCGCTTGCAGATTCGCCCGGTGGATGTGCAGGCCAGCGACTGGGATTGCAGCCTGGAACCCATCGACGGCGCGCAACCGGCGATTCGCATGGGCTTGCGCCTGATATCGGGGTTTCGTGAAGAGGATGCCCGGCGCATCGAAGCGGCGCGCCGGCAGCAAATATTCAGCGACATCGCCGACCTGGACCGTCGCGCCGCGCTGGACTCGCGAGCCCAGGCCCTGCTCGCCGATGCCGGCGCCTTGCGTGCCCTGGCCGGCAATCGTCACCGCGCACGCTGGGAGGTGGCCGGCGTGCACAAGCAACTGGGATTGTTTGCCGGCCTGCCCAGCCCCGACGAAGACGCGGTGGTATTACCGGCGCCCACGGTCAGCGAAGACCTGCACGCCGACTATGCCACCCTGGGCACCACCCTCGGCCCGCATCCACTGGCGCTGCTGCGCGCCGAGTTGCGTCAACGACGCTGCCGCAGCTCCCGCGAGCTGATGGCGGTGGAGCATGGGCGCAATGTCAGCGTTGCCGGGCTGGTTACCGGGCGACAACGGCCCGGCACCGCCAGCGGGGTGACCTTCGTGACCCTGGAAGATGAGTTCGGCAACCTGAACGTGGTGGTCTGGCGCGACCTTGCCGAACGTCAGCGCCTGGCTCTGGTCGGCTCGCGCCTGCTCAAAGTCGATGGCCGCTGGGAAGCGGTAGGCGAGGTGAGGCACCTGATCGCCGGGCGGCTGACCGATCTGTCCGCCTTGCTCGATGGCATGGATGTGCGCAGCCGGGATTTTCGTTGAGCCCAGTAGCATATGCGGCGAATTGCCCCTAACGTATGCAAATGAAACGATCCGCCCCCGGTGCGCTCCAACTGTTGCGACCGTCCTTTCTCTGCGCAGAGCCGAACGATGCAATTTTTATCCAACCCACACGGCTGTGAAGGTTGGGCCGGTGAAATGGCCCAGCGTATTCGCGCATTCGACTGGTCAACCACTGACCTTGGACCGATCGATCGATGGTCCACCAGCCTGGCCTGCACCGTGCAAATGATGCTGGCGTCTCCCGTGCCGATGGTGATGCTGTGGGGGCGAGCGGGCTACATGATTTACAACGACAGTTACTCGGCTTTTGCCGGTGGACGTCACCCTTATCTATTGGGCACGCCGGTGGAACTGGGTTGGCCGGAAGTGGCGGATTTCAATCGGCATGTGGTGGACACCTGCCTGGCTGGCGGCACCTTATCGTTCAACAATAAAGACCTGGTGCTGTTGCGCAACGGCCTGCCGGAGACCGTGTGGCTCGATCTGTACTACAGCCCCGTCGCCGGCGATGACCAGCAACCGGCCGGGGTGTTGGCGATTGTGGTGGAGACCACCGAACTAGTGAAGTCCGAGCAGGTGCGCCAAGAACTCACGCACAACCTGGAACAGCGGGTGGCCGCCGAAGTGCAGGCGCGTTCCGCCGCTGAGGACCAGTTGCGCCAGTCGCAAAAACTGGAAGCCATTGGCGGCCTCACCGGCGGCGTGGCCCACGACTTCAACAACCTGCTGCAAGTGATCTCCGGCAACCTGCATTTGCTGGCGCGGCATGAGCCGCACAATGAGCATGTGCAACGCCGAGTCAGCGCCGCGATTGCCGCCGTGGACCGTGGCGCCAAGCTGTCGGCCCAATTGCTGGCGTTTGCTCGGCGCCAGCCGCTGTCGCCAGCGGTGTACAACCCGCTGCGTATTTACGAAACCCTGGGTGAACTGCTGCAACGCGCCTTGGGCGAAACCATTCATATCGACGTGCAATTGCCCCGCGACCCCTGGTGCATCCACGTCGACCGTCACCAGTTGGAAAACGCCTTGCTCAACCTGGCGATCAATGCCCGGGACGCCATGAAAGGCGAAGGTGTGATTCGCATCAGCGGCGAAAACATCATCCTCAACCCCGACGATTGCGTGGGCAAAAGCGTCAACCCTGGCGAATACGTGCGTCTGTCCGTGGCCGATACCGGGGTGGGCATGTCGCCGGCCATCCAGTCCAAAGTGTTCGAACCCTTCTTCACCACCAAGCGTGATGGCCACGGCACGGGCCTGGGCCTGAGTATGGTGTTCGGCTTTGTGCGTCAGAGTGGCGGCCATGTGGATGTGTGCAGCGAAGAGGGCAAGGGCACCTTGGTGCAGCTGTATTTTCCGCGCAGCCTGGGCGAGGAGTGCCTGGAGGTGCCGGCCGAGCCGGTGGTCTCTGAGTGTGGCCGGGAAACCATCCTGGTGGTGGAAGACAACGAGGGCGTGCGCCTGACCGTGGTGGAGGTGCTCGAACAATCGGGCTACACCGTGCTCACCGCCGAAGATGGCGACCAGGCCATGCGCCAGCTGCAAGCGGGCCTGCAACCGGAGCTGATTTTCACCGATGTGGTGATGCCGGGCCGGGTCAAAAGCACCGACCTGGCCGAGTGGGCGCGGGTGCAAATTCCGCCGGTGCCGGTACTGTTCACCTCCGGCCACACCCGCGACATCCTCTCCAACAACCATCTGCTGACCCCCGACATTCATCTGCTGAGCAAGCCCTACAGCCCCGAAGCCCTGACGCAACGGGTGCGCAGCGTGCTCACCGCTCGATAAGGTTGACCATGACCTCACAACGCAACCTCCCGCCGCTCACGGCCCAGGCCGCTGGCTTTGTGCGCGTGCGCGGCGCTCGCGAACACAACTTGCGCAACGTTGATGTGGACATCCCGCGCGATGCCCTGGTGGTGTTCACTGGCGTGTCCGGCTCGGGCAAATCGTCCCTGGCGTTTTCCACGGTGTATGCCGAGGCTCAACGCCGCTATTTCGAATCGGTGGCGCCTTATGCGCGGCGCTTGATCGACCAGGTGGGCGTGCCGGATGTGGACAGCATCGAAGGCCTGCCGCCGGCGGTGGCCCTGCAACAGCAGCGCGGCACGCCGAGCGCACGCTCATCGGTGGGCAGTGTGACCACCCTGTCGAGCCTGATTCGCATGCTGTATTCCCGCGCCGGTCAATACCCGGCGGGGCAGGCCATGCTGTATGCCGAGGATTTCTCGCCGAACCTGCCCCAGGGCGCGTGCCCGCAATGCCATGGGCTGGGCCGCGTGTATGAGGTAACGGAGGCGCTGATGGTGCCCGATCCGTCCCTGAGCATCCGCCAGCGCGCGGTGGCGTCCTGGCCGTTGGCGTGGCAGGGCCAGAACCTGCGCGACATCCTGGTGACGCTGGGCTATGACGTGGATATTCCGTGGCGCGACCTGCCGAAAAAACAGCGCGATTGGATTCTCTTCACCGAAGAAACCCCAACGGTGCCGGTGTATGCCGGTTTCACCCCGGAGCAGACCCGCGAGGCGCTCAAGCGCAAGTTGGAACCCAGTTACCAAGGCACGTTCAGCGGTGCGCGGCGCTATATCCTGCACACCTTCAGCCACACTCAGAGCGCGCTGATGAAAAAGCGCGTCTCGCAGTTTATGCAGGGCAGCCCTTGCCCGCTGTGCGAGGGCAAACGCCTGACCCGAGCGGCGTTGTCGGTGAAATTTGCCGGGGTGGACATCGGCGAGTTGTCCCAGCTGTCGTTGACGCAGCTGGCCGAGTTGCTGCGACCGGTGGCGGCGGGCGAAGACCGCATGAAACTGTCGGTGGAAAAGCGCCTGGCGGCGCAGCGTATCGCTGAGGACCTGCTGGAACGCGTTAATACACTGATCGAACTGGGTTTGGGCTACCTGTCCCTGGAACGCAGCACGCCGACTTTGTCGTCCGGCGAACTGCAGCGTTTGCGCCTGGCCACTCAGTTGGGCTCGCAATTGTTTGGGGTGATTTATGTGTTGGACGAACCATCGGCCGGCCTGCATCCGGCCGATGGCGAAGCCTTGTTTACCGCGCTGGAGCGGTTGAAGGCGGCGGGCAATTCGTTGTTTGTAGTCGAGCACGACCTGGAAACCATGCGCCGCGCCGATTGGCTGATCGATGTCGGCCCGGCTGCCGGCGAGCAGGGCGGGCAAGTGCTGTACAGCGGGCCGCCCGCCGGCCTGGCCGAGGTGCAGGCGTCGCAGACCCGCGAGTACCTGTTCGCCGCACCGCGTCCGGCCACTGCCGCGCGTCGTGAGCCTAGCGCCTGGCTGACGCTGGAGGGCGTAACGCGCAATAACCTTAAAGATTTGCAGGTGGATTTTCCGCTGGGCTGCTTTACCGCCGTCACCGGGGTTTCCGGTTCAGGCAAGTCCAGCCTGGTCAGCCAGGCACTGCTCGAACTGGTGGGCAGTGGCCTTGGGCGCATGGTGGAAAGCGACGAGGAACCAAGCCTGGAAGATGACGCGCCGCAAGCAAGCGGCGGACGTATCGGCGCTGGGCTGGATCATATCCGGCGTTTGGTGCAGGTGGATCAGAAACCCATCGGCCGCACGCCGCGTTCCAATCTGGCAACCTACACCGGCCTGTTCGACAACGTGCGCAAACTGTTTGCCGCCACGCCGGCAGCGAAGAAGCGCGGCTACGATGCCGGGCAATTCTCGTTCAACGTCGCCAAGGGCCGCTGCCCCAACTGCGAGGGCGAAGGCTTTGTCAGCGTCGAGTTGCTGTTTATGCCCAGCGTCTACGCACCGTGCCCAACCTGCCATGGCGCGCGCTACAACCCCGAAACCCTGGCGGTGAAGTGGCAAGGCATGAACATCGCCCAGGTGCTGGGGCTGACGGTGAACCAGGCGGTGGAGGTGTTTGCCGAACAGCCGGGCGTGCTGCGTTCGCTGGAGGTGTTGCGGGATATCGGCCTGGGTTACCTGCGCCTGGGCCAACCGGCGACGGAGCTGTCCGGCGGCGAAGCGCAGCGCATCAAATTGGCCACCGAGCTGCAACGCAATGCCCGTGGCGCCACCTTGTATGTATTGGATGAACCCACCACCGGCCTGCACCCACGGGACGTCGACCGCTTGCTCAGCCAGCTCAATCAACTGGTGGACGCGGGGCACACGGTAGTTGTGGTGGAACATGAAATGCGCGTGGTGGCCCAGAGCGACTGGGTGATCGATATCGGCCCGGGAGCCGGTGATCTGGGCGGCAACGTAGTGGCCTGCGGCACGCCGCAGAAGGTGGCCAAAAGCAAAAAGAGCCGGACTGCGCCGTTCCTTGCCAAGGCGATGATCTAATAAGTGATGGGGGCCAAAGGTAGGAGGGGGCAAGCCCCCTCCCACAGGTTTTGATCAGTGCTGGTTAAGGTCGATCTGAGCCTTGGCCTGTTTCATCACATGCTCAACCGTGAACCCGAACTTCTCCTGCAACTTGGCCAATGGAGCCGAGGCGCCGAAGCTGTTCATCACCACTTTGGCGCCAGTCTGGCCGACATAACGGTCCCAACCCAGAGGGCCGGCCTGTTCGATCACCACGCGCGCCTTCACGGCAGGCGGTAATACGCTGTCGCGGTAGGCCTGGTCCTGGTCTTCAAACAGCTCCCAGCTGGGCATCGACACCACCTGCGCGGCAATCCCTTCAGCCTTGAGCTGTTCATAGGCGGCCACGGCCAGGCTGACCTCGCTGCCCGTGGCTATCAGGATCACCTCAGGCTGGTCAGCCGCCGCCAGCACATAGGCGCCCTTGGCCGCACCACAGGCCGCCGCATAGCGGCTGCGGTCAAGCGTCGGCAACGGTTGGCGCGACAACACCAGGCAGCTGGGCCGGTGGGTCTGTGCCAGGGCGACCCGCCATAATTCCAGGGTTTCATTGGCGTCGCCCGGGCGCAGGGTCAACAGCCCTGGGGTGGCGCGCAGCTGGGTGAGGTGTTCGATAGGTTGGTGTGTCGGCCCGTCTTCACCCACGCCGATCGAGTCATGGGTAAACACGAACACCACCGGCAGCTCCATGATTGCCGCCAGGCGGATCGGCGGCTTCATGTAGTCGCTGAACACCAGGAAGGTGGAGGTGTAGGGCCGCAGGTAAGACAACGCCAGACCGTTGGCGATCGCGCCCATGGCGTGCTCGCGGATGCCGAAATGCAGGTTGCGCCCGCTGTAGTCGTCGGCGCTGAAACGCCCGGCGCCGTCGAACGTGAGGTTGGTCTTGGTCGACGGCGACAGGTCCGCCGAACCGCCAAGCAGCCAGGGGATTTGTCGGGCGAAGGCATTCAGTACTTCGCCACCGGAAGCGCGGCTGGCGACGCCCTTGGCGTCCGCTTCAAAGGTTGGCAATTCGTCTTGCCAGTGCGCAGGCATCTCGCCGGCGCGCATGCGCCGCAGTTCGTCGGCACGGTGTGGGTCCAGGCTGGCCAGGGTCTGATTCCATTGTTGGAACAACGGTTCGGCCCGCTCATACAGCGCATCGCGCAATGCCGTGCGTGCGGCATCGGGCACCAGGAACTGGGCATCCTCGGGCCAGCCATAGGCGGCCTTGGTCAGGCGGATTTCTTCATCGCCCAAGGGTTCGCCATGGGCAGCGGCGGTGTTGTGCTTATGGGGCGAGCCGTAGCCGATCACGCTGTCGACCACGATCAGGGTGGGCGCCCCGGTATTGGCCTGAAACGCTTGCAGCGCCTGGCTCAAGGCCCCCAGATCGTTGGCGTCGGTGACATGCAGCGTGTGCCAGCCATAGGCCTGGAAGCGCTTGATCACGTCCTCGCTGAACGCCAGCTCAGTATGGCCTTCGATGCTGATGGTGTTGTTGTCGTAGATCCAGCACAGATTATCCAGCTTCAGGTGGCCGGCCATGGATGCGGCCTCGCTGCTGATGCCTTCCATCATGTCGCCGTCGCCGCACAGGGTGTAGACGTTGTAATCGAACAGCACCTGGCCGTCGCGGTTGAAACGCTCAGCCAGCCAACGCTCGGCCATGGCCATGCCGACGCTATTGGCGCACCCCTGGCCCAGCGGGCCGGTGGTGGTCTCGACACCGGTGGTCATGCGGTATTCCGGGTGCCCCGGCGTCTTCGAGTTAGCTTGGCGGAACTGCTTGATATCGTCCAGGCTGATCGCCGGCTGGCCGGTGCGCTGACCGTGGGCATCGACCTCCACCACGCCGGCCAAGTGCAGTAGCGAATACAACAGCATCGAGGCATGCCCCACCGACAACACAAAACGATCTCGGTTAGGCCAATCAGGCTGCTCCGGGTGGTAGCGCAAAAATCGGCTCCACAGCGTATACCCCACCGGCGCCAGGCCCATGGGCGTGCCGGGATGGCCGGAATTGGCCTTCTGCACGGCATCCATCGCCAGGGTACGCAGGGTGTTGATGCATTGAGTGTCGACAGCAGTGGCTGGATGAGTCATGAACCGGTCTCCCTCGGGTTGCGATCTGCAGTGGAGGGCAGGGCGTCGTAAAAGGTTTGATCTCATCTCACCTGCCGCGACGAACGGGGCAAGATTCACCCAGGACATGACAAAGCCCGTGAGAATGGTCTAGCTTCAAGGTCGTAAGCCATCGATCAACATGCGGAGGTACGCCATGCCAGTGAAACACGACCTGTATCAGGATTTGGGGTTGAGCAAGGAGGCCGTTCACGAACGCAGGGCAAGTGACAAACGCCTGGATTCGCTGCTCGACCAATACGACGTCGCCGACGCGGAAGTGGTAAAGGCCGAAGGAGCAAGTGCCAGCGATGAAGACGTGGAGAAACTGAAGAAAAAACGCTTGTTGGTCAAAGATAAGATTGTGGCGCAGTTGGGCTGAGCAGAACCAAGGAGCGAGCACGCTCGCTCCTACATCGTTTGTCCCGAAGTGTTTGAAAGGCAGCGATTATTCCAACAACGCCCGCATACACTCATCCACCGACCGCTGTTGTGTCTCCCCATACAACTTCAATTCATCAATCGTCGGGCTGCCGAGGGCTTTTTCGAATTCAGCCTGGTTTGAGTTGGCTGCGTAGTGGCTTTGCGCAGCGTCCCCCAGGTTCGACTGGAAGATCCCCGCCGCGCTGACCGGCAGGAAGTCCTCGTACACCAGCGGTTCCACATCGATATGGCCTGCGTCGATCAGCTCCGGCAGGGTGCGGGGTTGTGCGGGGTTGCCGCGTGCGGCCAGGCCTTGGGCAGTGGCGAAGTAGCGGAAGTAGGCCAGGCCCTGTTCGCGTAGTTGCGCGTAGGTGTCGGGGAAGGCCTGGAAATGGTGCGCCAGCAGTTGACCATAGCGCCCGGCGTTCGCCTCGCTGGGGAACGCCCCCAGTTCATCGCGGGCGGCGTTCAGCAGTCGGTCATACAGCGCGCGGCCCTTGGGCGTGAGTGCGACGCCGCGTTGCTCGATTTCGCCGAAACGTGCGCTGTGGCTGCCTTGGGCGTCGGTGAACGCGATGGGTTCGTCGAGGGCTTTGAAGCTGGTCTGGCGCAGCAGGATCGGGCACTGGCGGGGTGGCGGGCCTTCGATGACGGCCTTGGGTGTGATGCCTTTGCCGGGCATGGCCGCTTGCACCTGGTCGATGTCCAGCGTGCGCGGAGTGAGATGGTTGATATGCGGGCCTTTGAAGGCCACCACGTCGGCGATCAGGCGGTGTTGGTCGCTGAGTTGCTGGTACTGTGCGGCGTTGACGGTCGCGGTGTGGTGCCAGCGGAAGGTTTCCAGGGCCTGTCGGATAAATTCATCGGCATCCTCGACATTTAGGCCACCGTCTCGCTCCGCTTGTTCGATCAGCGCCAGGGCGCCCGGGGTGAAGATCGAGCGCTTGGCCAAGGCGTTTTCGGCGAAGGCGCGCAGGTCGGGATTTTCAATCAGTTCCAGGCGCAGCAGCGAGGTGAACACGCGGAACGGGCTGGTTTGCAGCGCGCTTTCATGCACCGCACGAAATGCCGTGGAGTGCACCGGCACGCCCGCCGGCGTCAGGTCGTAATAACCCACCGGCTGCATGCCCATAACCGCGAACAAACGGCGGATGGTTGCCAGCTCGGCAGCCGTGCCCAGGCGAATCGCGCCGTGGCGTTCCATATCCAGGCGTTGCATCTCGCCGGTGCGCTGCAGGTGCTGTGCCAGCCGCGGATCAGCCTCCAGCGTCTGCGCGTTGACCTGCGCCACCAGCTCCATCAGCGCGCCATACAGCGGGACTTCAGCGCGGTACATCTCGGACATGGCCTTGGAAAAACCCTTGCGGATCTCGTCGGGGCTGACATGGGCGCTGGCTGGCATAGAAAAATTCCTGATGACAATGAAAGAGGGCGTGGCCGTTGTCCGGATTTTGTTGAGCCCCGAGGCGGCTTGCAAACGAAGAATCCTCTGGACTTCATTCTGCAAACGAATGAGTCAAGGTAAAACCGAGTTCATGTGCATTGATACGGGGATGGGTTCTACACTGGCCGCCAACCAGTGCCTGTTGGAGGGTTGGATGACCGCATCTATTCTGCAAACGATCGAGGGCCAGCGCCTGGTGGGTGAGGGCGCCGATGCCTGGCGCGTGTGGGGCCCGTATTTAAGTGAGCGCCAGTGGGGCACGGTACGAGAGGACTACAGTGCCGACGGCGATGCCTGGCGTTTCTTTCCCCATGATCACGCACGTAGCCGCGCTTATCGCTGGGGCGAAGATGGTCTGGCCGGGTTCAGCGACAAGGCGCAGCATTGGTGCCTGGGCCTGGCGCTATGGAACGAGCGCGACCCGATCATCAAGGAGCGTCTTTTCGGCCTGAACAACGCTGAAGGCAACCACGGGGAGGACGTCAAGGAACTGTACTTTTTCGTCGATGGCGTGCCGAGTCATGCCTACATGCGCATGCTCTACAAGTACCCGCATGCAGCGTTCCCCTATGATGATTTGGTCGCCGAGAACGCCCGACGAGGCTTGGGCGATGCTGAGTATGAAATCCTCGATACCGGGGTGTTCGAGGACAACCGTTATTGCGATGTCAGCGTCGAATACGCCAAGCACCAGCCAGACGATATTTTCATGCGCATCATCGTGCATAACCGCTCGCCGCAGCCGACGCGCCTGCAGGTGCTGCCTCAGTTGTGGGCGCGCAATGACTGGAGCTGGACCTTCGATGCACCCAAGCCACGGTTGAGCCTGGACGGCGAGCGGGTGTTGGCGCGTCATCCTGCATTGCCGGATCGCTGGCTCAGCGCCTGGGGCCAGGACGGGCTGGAGTGGCTGTTCTGCGAAAACGAGAGCAACACCACTCGCCTCGATGGGCAGCCAGCATCGGGGCCGTTCAAGGATGGCATCAACGATTACGTGGTGAACGCGGCGCATTCGGCGATTCGTCGCGACGCCGGCACCAAGGTCGCCGCGCGTTTCATCCTCGATCTGCCAGGGCTGGCGAGCCAGACCCTGTACCTGCGCTTCGCCCCCGTGGAAGCGCCCCAGGTCCATGCCCGCAAACTGTTCGAACAACGCCGCCGGGAAGCGGATGACTTTTACGCGGCATTGCAACACGGCATCAGCGACGCAGACGCGCGCAATGTGCAGCGCCAGGCCCTGGCAGGGTTGCTTTGGTCCAAACAGCTGTACTACTTCGACGTCAACCAATGGCTCGACGGCGATCCCACCCAACCTGCGCCGCCGCCCGAGCGCTTGCACCTGCGCAATAGCCATTGGCGGCACCTGTCCAATTTCGACATCCTGACCATGCCCGACACTTGGGAATACCCCTGGTATGCCTCCTGGGACCAAGGGTTCCAGGCCGTTGCCATGGCGTTGATCGATCCGGGGTATGCCAAGCACCAGTTGTTACTGCTGGTCAAAGATCGCTTTATGCATCCCAACGGCCAATTGCCGGCGTACGAATGGCGTTTCGACGATGCCAACCCGCCGGTCCATGGATGGGCCAGTTGGCGCGTGTATCAGCAGGACAAGGCGCTGACCGGTATCGGTGATTTGGACTTTCTTGAACGGATTTTCCACAAGCTGCTGTTGAATTTTTCCTGGTGGGTCAACCGCAAGGACGCTGAGGGGCGCAATCTGTTCCAGGGCGGCTTCCTGGGCCTGGATAACATCGCCCTGTTCGATCGCTCGGCTGCGATGCCGCCTGGCTATCAGCTCGATCAGGCCGACGGCACGGCGTGGGTGGCGGCCTATGCGCTGGATTTGATGCGTATCGCTCTGGAGTTGGCCAAGCGCAATCCCGTGTATGTGGATATTGCGGTGAAATTTTTCGAGCATTTCTTGTATATCGCCGGTGCCATCAACCGGGTCGACGATAGCCAGGAAGGCCTATGGGATGAGCAGGACCTGTTCTTCTACGATGTGCTGCGTCGCCCAGACGGCCAGAACGAACCGGTACGCCTGCGTTCCATCGTCGGCCTGATGCCGCTGTTTGCCGTGCTGGTGTTGGAGCAACGCGAGCATGAAGGTTTGCCTGGGCTACGCGAGCGCCTGCTGGGGTTTATGCACCACCGGCCCGATTTGGCCGCACTGGTATCGCGCTGGAACGAACCGGGACAGGGCAATCGCCTGTTGCTGGCGCTGCTGCGTGGCGAACGGACCAAGGATCTGCTGCGGCGCATGCTGGCTGACGACGAGTTTCTCTCAACGTTTGGCGTGCGCTCACTATCCACGGCGTTCGCGGACCAACCCCTGGCACTGAAGATAAATGGCGATACGTTGTGCGCGCGTTACCAGCCAGGTGAATCCGACTCGCGGCTGTACGGCGGTAATTCCAATTGGCGCGGGCCGTTGTGGATGCCCATCAACTACATGCTGATCGAGTCCCTGCGCGAGTTTGAGCGTTATTACGCCGATCACTTTTCGGTGGAGTACCCGGCGGGCAGCGGTTATCTGGCGTCACTGGGAGAAGTGGCCGACGGCCTCAGCCAGCGGTTGACTCGCTTGTTTCTATTGGATGAAAACGGTTCACGCCCGTCGATGGCGGGGTATGCGCAGTTGGAGACTGATCCCCTCAGCCGTGAGCTGGTGTTGTTTCACGAATATTTCCATGGCGAAACCGGCCGCGGCCTGGGGGCGTCACACCAAACCGGGTGGAGTGCATTGGTTGCGTTGTTATTAAGTGTTGCGCCGAAGGCTTGAGGGGAATAAGGCCGATATGCGGTTAGTCGGAGGCCACCAGGTTGAACGAAAAATCCCGCCGGGGGGCGGGATTCTTTGAACATCGACTTATCAGGCCGGAAACAGTTCGCTCAGTTTCATCGCCAGCATCATGTCGCCTTCGGTGCGCAGCTTGCCGCCCATGAACGCCTGCATGCCGTCGGTGGTGCCGTCGACGATGCCTTCCAGCGTGTCGCTGTCCATCACCAGGGTGACTTGGGCGTCTGGGTTTTCGCCTTCTTTGAGTTCGCAGGTCTTGTCTTTGACCACCAGGGAGAAGTTCTTGGTGTCGTCGATGCGGAAACCGAACACCAGGTCCAAGCCTTCGGCAGCGCTTGGGTTGAATTTGGCTTTCATTGCTTCTACAGCTTTGGCTACGTCAGTCATGGTTTCGATCCTTAAGGGTGGAGTCCAGTGACCTTGGGGTCACGGTTGGCCGCGGTTCATCGGAAGGTGATGAGCTGCGGCGCCTTCAACAGTTGCAAGTGGGTATGGCTGTTGAAGGAAGCCAGGGCCACCTCGCGACCGCGGAATTTCAGCTGGTTGAGCGAGGTGTTCACAATCTGCCAGTTCAGCTCGAAGGCTTGGGCGGCAGGGATGCGGGTAATCAGGTGGAGCAGGGCGGTGATGGTGCCGCCGGAGGTGAACACGGCGATTTTGTGGGTGTTTTCGGCTGCTTCCAGCAGACGCTGCAGGCCGCCTTGGACGCGCTCGACAAACCCCAGCCAGCTTTCCAGCCCTGGTGGGTCGTAGGTGCCGGCCAGCCAGCGTTCGATGATCAGGGCGAAGATGCGTTGGAACTCGCCGCGGTTTTGTGCGGCATTGCGCAGAATGTCCAAAGCATCGGGCTCGCTGTCGAGCAGGTCGGGGAGCAGGGCGCGGATGATGGCGTCGGCATCGAATTCGTTGAAGGCGCTGTCGGTTTCCAGGGTGGGAGTCGGCAGGCCGAGGGTGCGGTATTGATCGAACGCGGCTGTGGCGGTGTGCTGCTGGCGGCGCAGGTCGCCGGCTATGCAGCGGTCGAACACCAGGCCCATGTCCGCCAGGTGGCGACCGAGCACTTGCGCTTGTTCCACGCCGATGGGGGACAGCACGTCATAGTCGTCTGCACCGAAGGAGGCCTGGCCATGTCGAATCAAATAGATGCTGCCCACGTCCGTTCACCCGGTACGTTGAAAGTCTGGCGAGGTTATGAGGATGCCGGGGAGCTGTCAATGGAAAAACATACGCTTGTTTTAAAAGCGTGTTGGAGCAACTGAGCAAGGCCCCTGTGCACAGGGGCCTGGATGTTTTTAACGCGCTTATTGATCGACTCCGCTGATCAGGTGTTGGCCTTGATCGTGGCCGCCGGTACGCAACAGGCCCAAGTTGAAATGCTCATCGCGCTGGCTTTGCGGGTCACGGGGGTTGTTGAACGCTGCGTAGAGCGCTGTGCCCAGTTGCTGGGGCGAGGTCGAGGCGTTGAGCGAGAAATCCGTGCGGGTGTCGCGGCCTTGGATGTCGCGGCCAGTAATCTTCGCCTCGCCCAGTGCCACGCGGCCATGGCTGGAGGCGATGCGCGCGCCGGTCAGGTCGACTGCGCCGCCCACATGCAGCGTTACCCCGTCGCCGCCGTTGATGCCGGACGCCTCGGCGACCGTGTTATTGCTGAACCAGCTGAAGTCCCCCAGCAGTGTGGGTGTGGTGTCGCGGTAAGCCGGATTTTGAAACAGCAGGTTCTTCAACGTGGATGACCCCGTGGCCGCGCCGGTACCGGCCTGGGTCGCGGGTGAGCCACCGACCTTGCTGATCAGCTTGTCCTTGAGCGTGCGCGCCTTGTCGGCCGTTTTTTCGTAAAGGTTCTTTCCGGCGGTCTTGAGCTTGCCCGACCATGGCCCGCCGGCCACGCTGAGCTTATCGACCGCGCCCGCCGGGTTCTTTTCCGTGGTCAATTGCGCGTCGACCTGCACCTTCAAGCCCTCCACCTGATCCTGACGGCTCTGCACCACCAAGTCGCCGTCGATTGTGCCGCTGACCTCGCGCGCCGTGACGGTGGCCCCCAGCAACTGCGTATCGCCGCGGCTGTCGAGTTGAATGCGATCGGCCCGCAGGCGGGTATTGTCGTGGGTCTGACTGCTGAGTTGGTCCACGCCACCCTTGGCGCGCGCGAACAGGCCGGAACCGTTATTGGCCGGGTCCGTACTGCGGGTGCCGCTCACACCCAGGCCGCCGGCGATAGTGCGGTTGTTGCGGTGCTCGTTGGAGACCGCAGACTCCAGCACCAAGTCGCCGCCGGTGGCCGCCAGCTCAAACGCCTGGGCCTGGCCCTGCACTCCTTGCAGGCGCACATGATCGGCCTGGATACGCACGATGCCCGCGCTATCGAGCGTGCCACCGCGCTGCAACACGCTGTGTTCGTCGATGTCAGCCAGGCTGAACTGGGCACCGGCGCTGCCGCTCTTGCTGCTGGATGTGTCAGCCTGGGTCGCTTTGGCACTGACGCGAGCCCCGCCGCCGATCCCGTCGCCATTGGCCGTGTGGGTATCGACCCCGGCCAGGAACTCAAAGCGGTTTCCGGCCGTGAGGCGAATATCGCCGCTGTTGGGCGTGCCGACTTTGGCGCCGTGCAGGGTCAGGTCCTGCCCGGCGTCGATTTCGATCACGCCGTCGGCGATCAAATCGGCACTGCGGCCTTGGGAGTCTTCGACGCTCAAGTCGGATTTATCCAACTGGAAGCCCGCGTTGGCTTTCTTGCTGGTGCCTGGGCTGCTGCCCAGTTCAACCCAGCCGAAACCGCTCAAGGTGCCTTCGCCGGAACCCTGCCAGTCGCGGGCTTGGTTGAAGGTCAGCGAACCGGCGGCCTGAATCTTCAAATCACCGCGTCCCGCGTCGAAGCGGCTGCCTTCGTAGCGGCCGTCGCTGCCCAACTGCACGCTGATGCCGCGTTTGCCCTCGATGCTGCCTGGCACTGCGGTACGGGTGGTGTTACCCAGGTCGAAACTGCCGCCCACGCCCAGAACCCGCGCATTCAGGTCGCGGCCGGTGGTGGTGTACAGCCTTAACGAAACGTCGGTGTCGGTGCCGTTGTCCTGTTGCCAACTGCTGTTCTCGGCTGCGTTGAAGGTATGGCTGTCGGCCTTGATCGACACGCCGCCCTCGGTGGCCGTGTAGCGTGTGCCTGTATCGGTCAATGCACCCTCGACCTGCACGTTGACGGTGGCGCCTTCGAAGGTGCTGACCACCGCTGTGGTGCCTCCGCTCTCGGCGCGGGTGTTCAGCACATTGACGGCCAGGTCGACTCCCAGGTTGGGTGGTTCAATCGCATCAAGCACCGAGGGTTGATAGAACTTGCTCTGATCCACCCCTTCGACCAGTTTCTGCACCGGGCGGGTGAGGTCTTTGTATTCGATGTTGCTGCCGATACTGGCGGTCCAGCCCTTGACCTGCTCGGTTTCGACGGTGCTGTTGGAGACCGCGCGGTTTTCCACGCTGCCGGCGCTGAGGGTGAGGTCTTTGTCAGCCTTGACCTGCGCGGCCTCGGTCAACAGCGTGCCCTGGCCCTTGTCGGCAACCAGATTCAGATCGCCGGCGCTGCTCAGATGGCTCGATTTGACGGTGGTGGAGGCGCTGCTTGTCATCACCTCTTCCTGGCCGACCTTGTAACCGCCGCCGGCTCGATCCATGCCGCCGGTGACAAAGTGGCCAAGGCCGAAGGTATCGGTTTCACTAACGCGCGTGGTGGTGTCGGCTTCGCTGAGCAGTTCGATGGCGTGGCCGGCGATGTTCAAATCGCCCTGGGTACTGCTCACGTCCGAGGCTTTGACCCGCACGGTATTTTCGGCAGTGATGTCCACCGTGGCGCCTTTGAGTTGGCTGCCTTTATGGGTGAGGCTGTCTTGGGTGGTGGTGTTGTGCTCCTGGCTATAGCCGACCCCGGCTTGAAATTGTTTCGAGCCCTTGATGCCGGGCGCCGCTTGTTTGGTCTCGGTGGTGGAAGAGGTGAACCCGTTGCGGGTGGTCTGCGTGACCGTGGTGTCGCGGCTCGTGCCCGCTAGCAAGTTGATATCGCCCGCGGCGGTCAGTTTCAACTCGGCCTTTGCTTCGACATCCGCGCCGATCACATTCAGATCACTGGCGCTTTGCAGGCGCAGATTGCTCTGGGACTTCACCTGGCTGCGCACCAGGTTGCTGGCGTTTTTCCGCTCGTCAGTCTGGTCCTTGAATAGGCCGAACAGTTTGCTGTCGGAGCGCGACTTTTCCGAGTGCACCAGGCTTTGGCTGCCGTCGATCGTCAGCGAGCCGCTGTTGCTGATCAATACCGCGTCCTGCTGCCCCAGCACCTGGCTGCCGGTAATCAGCACATCGTCGGAGGTGACCCGCAAGGTGCCCTGGGCACTGACGCGGCTGCCGATGGATTGGTCTTCGCTGCGGTTGTCCTTGTCGTTTTTGCCGAACACGGCGCCGGAGAGCAGGTCGCCTTCGTAGTTGTTCTGCGTGCGTTGCTGGGCGGCGCGCGTGACGCCGACATTGACCTGTTTGCCGGACTCGATCGTCAGGTCCCCCTGGCTCTGGACCTGACTGCCCAGCACCGTCAGGTTCTTGCCGCTGCGTACGCTCATCGCCGCGTTGCTTGACAGGCTGCTGGCGCGGGCGGTTTCGGTGGTGCGCGAGGTGTCGTAATCCCCACGCCATAGGCCCTTGCGGTGGTTGAGGGTTTCGCGGGTGGTCTGGGAGTCGTTCAAAGCGCTAAGGCGCAGGTCTCTGCCGGCCGTGGCGTGCAGGTTGCGACCGGCGCTGGCGCTGGAGGCCGACAATTGCAGATCGCCACCGGCCTTGAGCGTCAGATCGGTGCGTGCCTTGAGCTGGGTGCCGACGTGTTCGACGTCGATCTGGGTGGTGGTCTTGTCGTAGGTTTCGGTAGTGATGAACAACACCTTCTTTTTCCAGGACTCTTGCTGTTGGCTCTGGCTTTTGCGGGTTTTGGCCTCAAGGCGCAGATGGCGTCCGGCGCTGGCGTCGATGGCGCGACCCTGCACCTCAACCGCCGATAGTGTCAGATCGTTGTGGGCGGCGAGGGCGACGTCGCCGTTGGTGCTGCTGATGCGGGTGCGCACCGGCTCAGGGTTGCCGGAGATGGACAGGTTGCCGGCCGACGTCACCTTGAGATTGCCGCGCGCTGTCAGCGGCGCGGCGATCTTGACCCCGGCGCCGTCGGCGGTGCTGATAATGTTGATGCGTCCGGCCTGCATGGCGCCCAACAGCTGCGCGTCGACCGGGCGGGCGCTTGCCCGGCCGCTGCTTTCGATGACGGCGTCGGCGTAACGCAGGCGATTCTGCCCGATCAAGACGTTGAGATCGTCCCGTGCGGTGAGCGTACCGTGGGTGCTGATGCGTGGAGCGATCAGGTCGAGGGCGCCGGCGCTGTTGCTAACGCCTCGCTCGCCCACATTGAGGGTATTGGCACCGTTGAAGGTGGTGAGGCGCTTGAGCTTGCCGTCCTCCAGTTCCGGGCTGCCCACTACAAAGCTGGCGCGCGGTGTATTGATAAAGCTGGCGCCGTTGACTGTGATGCCGTTGGGGTTGGCCAGCACGTAGTCGGCCGCGCGCCCGAACACTTCCTGCGGTCCGTTGATATGGGAGGCCTTGCGGCTGGTTACTTCGTTGAGGATCAAGCCGGCCGCCCGGCCGCTGAACTGCGGATTGGCCGGTAACTGCCCGGCCAGTTTCGAGCGTCCCGCCGCCACCGCGTTATTCAACACCAAACCTGCGCTTTGCACGTTGTAGTCCACGAATCGGTTGTGGGAAACCCCAGCCGGGTTGGGCGCGACGATGTTCAACACCGGTACATCCTTCACGGTGAAGCGCTGGGCATTGCCGCTCACCGGCACCACATCGGCGGCGAACGCCTGATGGCCATAGTGAATCGACAGCAGGCTGCAGATCACCCAACGCAGGGTATGGGAGGGTTTGAGATGAACCGATGGAAAACGGCAATGACTAGTCATGGTTTGACCTTCTTGTTGTTATTGGGGGAGGCGTTATAAGTGCAGGCTCAACTCCATCAGCCAGAAACCTCGTTCCTTGATCGGTAGCGCGGGGCCGAACAGCCCGTGCTGGTAATCCACGTCCACTTGCCAGGCGCGGTGGTTCAAGGCCAGACCAACGCTGGCCCCGCCTACACGTTGGATATCGGCGCCTTTGAGGTACTGGCTCCAGCCCAGGTCCACCCCCACGCGCGGGCTGATCTGCAACTGGCCCAGCAGGTGTCGGCGCAGGCTCAAGGTGTTGCGCCACACCGCGCCGTTGGCGGCGGCCAGCGCAGCGAGGCGGAAGCCGCGTACCGCGTAATGGTCGGTGATCAGCAACTGTTCCAGGCTCGGCAGTGGGTCGGGGCTGTATTGCAGTGCGAGTTGGCTGTTCCACACACCGTCGGCGGTAGGGTTGTGCCGCGTGTAATCGATGTCGACGCGGTATTTATGAAATTGCGCGCGGGGCAAGTCCCGGGATTCACGCCGGCTGTCGCGGTCGGCGCCCATGCCGTCGAGGCCCTGGGCATAGCTGACATTGGCGTTCCAGATGCCGTCCGCCAGCTTCAACAGGTTGAGACTGGCCTCGGCCACCGTCAGGCTCGGGCTCTGGATCGCCAGGTAGGTATCGGCGATGTAGCTTTGCGAGCGTTTTGTGCTCAGGCGCAGGTTGCCATTGAGCAACGTGTGCTGATCGCGCCACAGCAGGCGGTTGAGGCCGATGCCGTATTGATGGACCTGGCCGTTGGCGCTGACGGTCTGGCTGGGCAGGGCGATGCCATAGCGGTATTGGGCCTGGCTGGCGCTCAAGGCCAGGGTCCAGAAACCGTAGGGCAAGGTGTAGTAGATACCCTGGGAACGGCTGTAGCGGTGGCTGTCGCCCAGGGAGGTACTGGCGCTGACACTGATGAAGTCATTCAGGCTCAGCGGGCTGTCGTACGCCAGATTGAGTAGCGCCGTGTGCCTTCCTGTCGCCTCGGTGCCACGGTTGTTGTAGCTCGCGCTGCTGCTCAGGCGCGGCGCAGTGGAGCGCGGGCGCAGCAACAGGTGCGAGGCCCCAGGTTGCTGGCCGGGGAGTACATCCACCGTCAGATCGACTGAGCGCAGGCGGTTCAACTGATCGAGGCCCTGTTCCAGCTCGCGCAGTTGCAGCGGCCGGCCCAGCATGTCGGGGAACGCGCCGCGCAACGACACCGGTAGGTCCGGATCCGCCAGTTCGATGCTTTCGAGGTAGCCTTCTTCGATGACGATGTCGAGGCGCTGGCCATCTTCTGGAGGCTGTTTCAGGTAGGGGCGACTGGTGATATAGGCGGCCTCGACGTACAGCGCGGTCAGTGCCGCCAACAATTGGTTGATAGGCGACGCGCCCATGCACGCGCTGAGGTGGGATTGCAGCACCGTGCGCAGGCGCGCCGGCTTGAGCAGGGTATTGCCCGTCAGGCGCAGGCCGCGTATCTGCCAGCACGGTTCGGTGGCGGACGACTGCGGGAGCGGGGCGGCGGGCTCCGATTGCACGGTGGCCTCACGCTCAAGCAGGCGCAGGCGCTGCTCGCGTTCCAGTTGCTCGCGGGTTCGACGCTCGAACTCTTGCGCACGCAGGTCGACCGGGTTGAGCTGTGCGGAGGCTGCCACGCCAGGGAGGCTGGCGCTCGACGCGATGCACAGCGCCATGAGCAGCCAGGCGCGGGTATCGAGGTGCTGGGGGCGCATCGGCGTCGCTCCTGTGTGGGTGTGTTCAACGCCGAGTTTAAAGTCGTTTTCTCTTGTATTTGCTGGGCTTCGGGTCTGAAAATGATGTGGGAATCGAACTACGCAAGTAGGACTTTGTCGCTATTTTTGTAGGATATTGGCCGGGTTAACAGTGTTAGACACGGTGGCGACAATCCCCGTAGACTGCGGCTTTCGAGCCTCATAGGTGTCTTATGGAGTTTCTTGCCGAGTACGCAAGTTTTCTAGCTAAAACCGTCACCCTGGTGGTCGCCATTCTGGTGGTGCTGATCAGCTTCGCGGCGCTGCGCAGCAAGGGGCGGCGCAAGTCCGCCGGTCAATTGCAGGTCAGCAAACTCAACGATTTTTACAAGGAGCTGCGCGAGCGCCTGGAGTCGACCCTGCTCGACAAGGATCAGCTAAAGGCCCAGCGAAAATCCGAGGGCAAGGCCGAAAAGAAGAAGGGCAAACAGAAAGCCGAGGCCAAGCCACGGGTGTTCGTGCTGGACTTTGACGGCGACATCAAGGCCTCGGCCACCGAGAGTCTGCGCCATGAAATCACCGCATTGCTCAGCCTGGCCACGCCCAAGGATGAGGTGGTGCTGCGCCTGGAAAGCGGCGGCGGCATGGTGCACAGCTATGGCCTGGCCTCGTCGCAACTGGCGCGTATCCGCCAGGCCGGCGTGCCGTTGACCGTGTGCATCGATAAGGTGGCGGCCAGCGGCGGCTACATGATGGCGTGCATTGGCGAGAAGATCATCAGCGCGCCCTTTGCCATCCTGGGTTCCATCGGTGTGGTGGCGCAGTTGCCCAACGTCAACCGCCTGCTGAAAAAGCACGATATCGACTTCGAAGTGCTCACCGCCGGCGAGTACAAGCGCACCCTCACGGTGTTTGGCGAAAATACCGAGAAGGGCCGGGAGAAATTCCAGGAAGACCTGGACATCACCCATCAACTCTTCAAGAACTTTGTTTCGCGTTATCGCCCGCAGTTGGCCATCGACGAAGTGGCGACCGGTGAGGTGTGGTTGGGTGTGGCCGCGCTGGATAAACAGTTGGTTGATGAGTTGCAGACCAGCGATGAATACCTGGCGACCAAGGCCAAGACGGCCGAGGTATTTCACCTGCACTATGCCGAGCGCAAGAGCTTGCAGGAGCGCGTTGGCCTGGCGGCCAGTGGTTCGGTGGACCGCGTGTTGTTGACGTGGTGGAGCCGGTTGACTCAGCAGCGCTTCTGGTAACACCAATGTGGGAGCGGTGGCTTGCTCCCGATAGCCGTAAGTATCTAAAGGCTGATGCAAAACGCCGTGGTGAGCAGGCTTGCCCTGCGCTGGGCTGCGAAGCAGCCCTCTCCAAAAAATAGGGTTTATCTGGCACACCGAGGCGCTTGGCCCGGGGGCGGCTTTGCAGCCAAGCGCGGGGCAAGCCTGCTCACCCCAAAGGCCGCATTTTTTCAGGTTTTGTTTTCATCGAAGGGCAAGTAGGTGCCTATGCCCCGATAGCGGTGTATCAATCAACCTATGCGAACTTGAAGAACGGCCATCGGGGTAAGCCCGCCTCTCACGGGGTTTACGCTTCGGGTACAGATTTTGTAATGGTTTTGCGTTGTGGGAAATTCATGTTTCGAATGTAGGATTTAAGTCCTTTTCTCATTGCAGGACTTGCATGAATACCCTCTCGGAGCCCCCCAGTCGTCTTTCCCCAAGACGTTTATTGCTGCCGTTCCCGCTGAAACATCCCGTTTTTCGATTGCTGATCTTGTGCCGGTCCTACGACCGCGCTTTGCCATGTCCGGCATTCTGAATTCAACCAAGAGACTTTATAAATGGAATGGTTAGCGGATCCAACGGCCTGGCTCGGCTTGTTGACCTTGATTGTGCTGGAACTGGTACTGGGTATCGACAACCTGGTGTTTATTGCGATCCTGGCGGACAAGCTGCCGCCGGAGCAGCGCGACCGAGCGCGGTTGATCGGTTTGTCCCTGGCCTTGCTGATGCGCCTGGGCCTGCTGGCGAGTATTTCCTGGCTGGTGACGCTGACCCAGCCGCTGTTCGAGGTGTTCGACAAGAGCTTCTCGGGCCGTGACTTGATCATGCTGTTCGGCGGCGTGTTCCTGCTGTTCAAGGCCACCATGGAATTGCATGAACGCCTTGAGGGTCACGTGGCGCAACGTTCGGGTACCGCGGCATATGCACTGTTCTGGCCGATTGTGGCGCAGATCGTCGTGCTCGATGCGGTGTTCTCCCTGGACGCGGTGATTACCGCCGTGGGCATGGTGGACGAACTGGCGGTGATGATGATCGCGGTGATCATTTCCATCGGGTTGATGATTGTCGCGAGCAAGCCGTTGACTCGCTTCGTCAACGCCCACCCTACGGTGATCATGCTGTGTCTGGGCTTCCTGATGATGATCGGCTTTGCCCTGACCGCCGAAGGCCTGGGCTTCCATATTCCGAAGGGCTACCTGTATGCGGCCATTGGTTTCTCGATTTTGATCGAGGTGTTCAACCAGATTGCCCGTGCCCGTCGCAAGAAGTCGGCCCAAGGCGTGCTGCCGGTGCGTGAGCGCACTGCCCATGCGGTCATGCGCCTGTTGGGCGGACGCAGCCTGGCGGTGGAAGAGGTGGGTGAGGACGTGGCCGATCTGCTGGGCGAGCCCGATGCAGCGCAAGGCCCGCTGTTTGACCGCCGTGAGCGGGTGATGATCAGCGGCGTGCTGCAACTGGCCGAGCGACCGATCCGCAGCTTGATGACGCCGAGGGCCAAAGTCGACTTTATCGACCTGTCGGACGATCTCGATACGATTCGCCTGAAACTGATGCATTCGTCCTACTCGCGGCTGCCGTTGATCCGCAACGGTGCCGTTGATGAGCCATTAGGCTTCGTACACAAAAAGGAATTGCTCAAGGAATACCTGGCCGGTAACGAGCCGAACCTGGAGCACTTGGCACGCCGGGCGATCAACCTGTTGGACAGTTTTTCGATCCTCAATGCGCTGGAACAGATGCGCCAGGAGTCGACCCATATCGCCTTTGTGATCAACGAATTCGGTGATTTTATGGGGGTGCTGAGCATGACCGACATTCTTGAGTCCATCGCTGGCGAACTGCCGGACGCCAGCGAAATCGAAGGGCCGGATATTGTCGAGGAAGGCGCAGGCTTTCGCGCCAATGGCGCGCTGAACCTCCACCAGGTTCGCCAGCGCATCGGCTTCAACGCGGTCGCTACCGAGGATTACCAAACCTTGGCGGGACTGGTGATGAGCCTGCTCGATCGTCTACCCGTGGTGGGCGACTGCCTGGAGCATGAGGGTTGGCGTTTGACGGTGGTGGCGGTGGAGGAACGGCGGGTGACGCAGGTGTTTTTGCAACGTGGTGAGGGGCATAGCGTTTGAACGTGTCCTGCAATAGCTCTCGCCGCTTGTCCTCAGGCCCGAAATACTTGAGCGTTTCCATCATGGTTCCGCGTGAGTAGATCAGTAGCGTCGGGGTCCCCGTCACGAGGGGGTGCCTCGGCGTGTTGGCACAGTCGAGTACCAGGCTGCGAATCTGTGGGTATTGGGCTGCTGTCTCAACGAACAGAGGGCCGATACCCGCGCAAGCCGAGCAACGCTCGGACACAAACAGCATGAAGACCGGATGTGGCGTGCTCAGTAGCCGTTGGTATTCGTCGGCATCGGCGATGGTTGCAGTGGCATACGCCATGGCGATGATCCTCCTGGAAAGTGCTGGTTGTGCCCAACGCTAATCCGGGCTCGCCCTTGCGTCTACTGTCAACCTTTACAGGTCCTCCTCCCGTTCCGCGCGTTCCCGCGCCTTGCGTGCCTGGTTGGCGCACTTCCTGTATTCCTCGTTATCGCGAGAGGCCTTGGCGCGACGATAATCGTGATGGTTCTGACTGGTGTAATTGGCATCGAACGACTCCTTGAGTCTGGCCAACTCCTCCTTGCACGCGCGACGATCCTCGCTGCCCAACGCATTCCCGGCCACCAACGCAAAAAACACCAGACCTATAACGCTGACCTTCATCACCACCCCCTCAACCTCAGCCGGCCCACACCCTTCACAGCCTAGCCCTCCAGGCCCATTTTTCCACGCCCACCATCGCCCTCAATTGAGGCGTTCTCACCCAAACTGGGGCCCCGGGTAGCACTCATGCCGCAAATGCTGGCTCATCGCCGTATAACGCCGCAGAGCTATGTTACTGATCTGCATGGTATTTCCCTTCAGCGTATGTTTTCGCCTTCGCCTATGGCACACTTTCTGCTGTCTATTCCGTTGTTACATACTAGGTTCCGGTATAGCGGAATACACAACCTCTGGAGTGCTTGTCATGCATCACCGACCTTCCGTGTTCAAAGCGTGTGTTTTTCTCTTCGCCGCATCGGCTTCCCTCGCCACCGTTGCGCAGGCGGCGGGCAGCAAGCTCGATGATGTGCTCAAGCGTGGGCATCTGATCGTGGGTACAGGCAGTACCAATGCGCCGTGGCACTTCCAGGGAGCGGATGGCAAGTTGCAAGGGTTCGATATTGATATCGGTCGCATCGTGGCCAAAGGTCTGTTCAATGATCCGAGCAAGGTCGAGTTCGTGGTGCAATCGTCCGACGCGCGGATTCCCAACCTGCTGACCGACAAGGTCGACATGAGTTGCCAGTTCATCACCGTTACCGCCAGCCGCGCGCAGCAGGTGGCGTTTACCTTGCCTTACTACCGCGAGGGTGTGGGCCTGCTGCTGCCGAACAACAGCAAGTACAAGGAAATCGACGACCTGCAGGCCGCTGGCGATGGCGTTACCGTCGCCGTGCTGCAGAACGTGTATGCCGAAGAGTTGGTGCACCAGGCGCTGCCCAAGGCCAAGGTCGATCAATACGACAGCGTTGACCTGATGTACCAGGCCGTGAACTCCGGGCGCGCGGACGCCGCCGCCACCGACCAGTCCTCGGTCAAATACCTGATGGTGCAAAACCCCGGCCGCTACCGCAGCCCGGCCTACGCTTGGAGTCCGCAGACCTATGCTTGCGCGGTCAAACGCGGCGATCAGGACTGGCTGAACTTCGTCAACACGGCACTGCATGAAGCCATGACCGGTGTGGAATTCCCCACCTACAAAGCCTCCTTCAAGCAATGGTTCGGCGTGGACCTGCCGGAGCCGGCGATTGGCTTCCCTGTCGAGTTCAAGTGACGTGTGAAAACCGGGGCGCCGCCACCGGCGCCCCTCTCAGGTAGCGTTGACCATGAATTATCAGTTGAATTTTGCCGCCGTCTGGCGCGATTTCGACACCTTGCTGGCGGGGCTCGGGTTGGGTCTGCAACTGGCATTGCTGTCGATCGCCATCGGCTGCGTGATCGGCCTGCTGATGGCGTTTGCCATGCTGTCCAGGCACCGCGCCTTGCGCATCCTGGCGTCGGTGTACGTGACGGTGGTGCGTAATACACCGATTCTGGTGTTGATCCTGTTGATCTACTTTGCCTTGCCCAGCTTGGGCATTCGTCTGGACAAAATCCCTTCGTTCGTCATCACCTTGTCGCTTTACGCCGGGGCGTATCTGACCGAAGTGTTCCGTGCCGGGCTGTTGAATATTCCCAAGGGCTTGCGCGAAGCCGGCCTGGCCATCGGCCTGGGCGAGTGGCGCATCCGCGCCTACATCACCGTGCCCGTGATGCTGCGCAACGTGCTGCCGGCGCTGTCGAACAACTTTATCTCGCTGTTCAAGGACACCTCCCTGGCCGCCGCGATCGCCGTACCGGAACTGACCTATTACGCCCGCAAGATCAACGTCGAAAGCTACCGGGTGATTGAAACCTGGCTGGTCACGACCGCGCTCTACGTGGTCGCCTGTTACCTCATTGCCCTGTTGCTCCGTTACCTGGAACAACGTCTGGCGATCCGTCGTTAAGGAGGGTTCCCCATGTACGAATCTCCCAGTTGGCTGCACGAGTTGTGGATCGCCCGAGACACCCTGTGGGCGGGGTTTCAGGCCAGTGTTTATGTGTCGGCGCTGGCCATTCTTTTCGGCACGCTGATCGGTATCGTCGCCGGGTTGATCCTGACCTATGGCAAGTTCTGGATGCGTGCACCGTTTCGCCTGTATGTCGACCTGATCCGTGGCACGCCGGTGTTCGTGCTGGTGCTGGCGTGCTTCTACATGCTGCCGGCGCTCGGCTGGCAGATCAGCGCATTCCAGGCCGGCGCGGTCGGGCTGACGTTGTTCTGTGGCTCCCATGTGTCGGAAATCGTACGTGGCGCACTGCAAGCCATTCCCCGTGGGCAACTGGAAGCGGGCAAGGCGATCGGTCTGACGTTCCGACAATCCCTGGGCTACGTGCTGTTACCTCAGGCGTTGCGCCAGATCCTACCGACCTGGGTCAATTCCTCCACGGAAATTGTCAAAGCCTCGACCTTGCTGTCGGTGATCGGCGTGGCCGAATTGCTACTGAGCACCCAGCAAGTGATCGCGCGTACCTTCATGACCCTGGAGTTCTACCTGTTCGCCGGGTTTTTGTTCTTTGTCATCAACTACGCCATCGAGTTATTCGGGCGCTACATTGAAAAGCGGGTGGCCTTGCCATGAACCAATCTCACACAACCGAACCGCTGCTGAATATTCGCGGCCTGCGCAAACAGTACGGCGAGGTAGAAGTGCTCAAGGGCGTCGACCTGTCGATGCAGCGCGGTAATGTGGTGACCTTGATCGGCTCCAGCGGTTCGGGCAAGACCACGCTGCTGCGGTGTGTCAATTTGCTGGAGGAGTTCCAGGGCGGCCAGATCACCCTGGACGGCGAGTCGATCGGCTACAGCGACGTCGGCGGCAAACGCGTGCGTCACCCGGAGCGCGTGATTGCCCAGCACCGGGCGATGACCGGCATGGCGTTCCAGCAGTTCAACCTGTTCCCGCATTTGACCGCGTTGCAGAACGTCACTTTGGGCTTATTGAAAGTTAAGAAAATGCCTAAGGACCAAGCCGTTGCTCTCGCGGAAAAATGGCTGGAGCGTGTAGGACTTTTAGAGCGGCGCAATCACTTTCCCGGCCAGTTGTCCGGCGGCCAGCAACAGCGTGTGGCGATTGCCCGTGCGATTGCGATGAACCCCAGCTTGATGCTGTTCGACGAAGTCACCTCAGCCCTTGACCCGGAACTGGTGGGCGAAGTGCTCAGTGTGATCAAGGGCCTGGCGGAAGAGGGCATGACCATGTTGCTGGTCACCCATGAAATGCGTTTTGCCTATGAAGTGTCCGACCAGATCGTGTTTATGAACCAGGGGCGTATTGAGGAGCAGGGTTCGTCGAAGGACATCTTCGAACGTCCGCAATCGCCGCGCCTGGCGGAATTTTTGAAGAACATTCGTTTTTAATCAGGAGCACATTGTTATGAGCATCACTCGTTACGGAGCCGGCAGCACTGCCGGCGGTGGCCAGCCTCGGCCTTTCGCGCGTGCCGTGGAGGCGGATGGCTGGTTATACGTGTCAGGCCAGGTGCCGGCAGTGGACGGCGAAATCATCACCGGCGGCATTGTCGAGCAAACCCACCAGACCCTGCGCAACGTGGTGGCGATTCTGGAAGAGGCCGGCTATGAATTGAAAGATGTCGTACGGGTCGGCGTATGGCTGGAAGACCCGCGGGACTTCTGGAGTTTCAACAAAGTCTTCGGCGAATACTTCACCCCGGAACACGCCCCGGCGCGGGCCTGTGTGCAGGCCAACATGATGGTCGATTGCAAGGTCGAGATCGATTGCGTGGCCTACAAGAAAAAAGGCTAAATGCTTCGACTTCCATACAGAACCCATGTGGGAGGGAGTGTCTCCCTCCACATTCGACCGGACCGAAAACCATCATGACCGAAGACACCATCAAACGCCGCGCCAAAGGCCTGGACCGAGCGTTCGATATCCTCGATTTTCTCAAGGAAATCGGCCAACCGCTGCGCCCGAACGATATAGCCAGCGGCATCGGCAGCCCCAAGTCCACGGTCTATGAACTGGTCGCTTCGTTATTGGAACGGCGCATCCTGGAAACGGTGGGCAAGGACGGCCACGTCTACCTCGGCCGCCAACTGTACTTTCTCGGTCAGGCGCACCTGCGCCATTTCGACCTGACCCGCGAGGCCGACCATGCCTTGCAGGAAATCGTCAGCCAGACCCACGAAACCGCCCAGATGTGCCTGCTCAATGGGCGCAAATACACCGTGGCGCTGATGCGCGAAGGCGAGCGGCATTTCCGCATCTCCTCGGATATCGGCGAAAACGCGCCCATCCCCTGGACCGCCTCCGGGCGTCTGCTGCTGGGGCACTTGAGCGATCAGCAGATTGTCGACCTGATCGACCCCGAAGATTTCATCCTGCCGGACGGTCAGCGCCTACCGCTGGAGACTTTCCTGGCGCAGATTCGTCAAGCCAGCCTCGACGGTTTTTTCTCGTTCGACAGCGTGGCCGACACCTTCACCCATTGCTTCGCTGCCCCGGTGCGGGATGCGCAAGGGGTCAGCATCGCGACCCTGTGCATCGTCGCGCCCCGGGCCGACGCCCTCAACAACTACAGCGACTATCGCCGGGTGCTGATCGACAGCGCCAACAACCTGGCCCGTCGCATCAACGAATAGGAACTCCTTATGCCTGCCCTCAATGCCGTCGAAAAAGGCGCTGCCGCCATCGGCGCCCACTTGGTCCGCGACGTCAGCCTGCCGGCCCTGGTGCTGCACCGTGACGCCCTGGAACACAACATTCGCTGGATGCAGACGTTTGTCAGCAACAGCGGCGCCGAGCTGGCGCCCCATGGCAAGACCAGCATGATGCCGGCGCTGTTCAAACGGCAGATCGAGCAGGGCGCATGGGGCATTACCCTGGCCAGCGCAGTGCAGACCCGTGCTGCTTATGCCGGTGGCGTGCGCCGCGTATTGATGGCCAACCAGTTGGTGGGCGCGCCGAATATGGCGCTGATCGCTGACCTGTTGGCCGATCAGGATTTCGATTTTCATTGCATGGTCGATCACCCGGATAACGTCGCCGACCTCGGGTTGTTTTTCGCTGCCCGCGGCCTGCGCCTGAACGTGATGATCGAATACGGTGTGGTCGGCGGCCGTTGCGGGTGCCGCAGCGAGCAGGAAGTGCGCGACCTGGCCCGGGCGATCAAGGCCCAGCCGGCCTTGGCGCTGACGGGCATCGAAGGTTACGAAGGGGTGATCCACGGCGAGCACGCCATCCGCGGTATCCGCGATTTCGCCGCGAGCCTGGTGCGCCTGGCGATGGAGCTGCAAGACAGCGGCGCGTTCGATCTGGCCAAGCCCATCGTCACCGCCTCGGGGTCGGCCTGGTACGACCTGATTGCCGAGTCGTTCGAAGCGCAGAACGCCGCCGGACGTTTTCTCAGCGTATTGCGCCCCGGCAGCTACGTGGCCCACGACCACGGCATCTACAAAGACGCGCAATGCTGCGTGCTCGACCGTCGCAGCGATCTCAACGAGGGCCTGCGCCCAGCCCTGGAAGTCTGGGCCCACGTGCAATCCCTGCCGGAGCCGGGGTTTGCGGTGATCGCCCTGGGCAAGCGTGACGTGGCCTACGATGCCGGCCTGCCGGTGCCGCTCAAGCGCTACAAGGCCGGTGTCCTGCCGGCTGAAGGCGATGACGTGAGCGCCTGCGTCGTCACCGCAGTGATGGATCAGCACGCCTTTATGACCGTGGCGCCGGGCGTGGAGCTGCGCATCGGCGACATCATTTCCTTCGGCACCTCGCATCCGTGCCTGACCTTCGATAAATGGCACGTCGGCTGCCTGGTGGATGAGCAATTGCAAGTGATCGAATCCCTGCACACCTGCTTCTAACCCGCGCAGCCCCCCACCGTATGCGTTCCAATGTGGGAGGGGGCTTGCCCCCGATGGGGCCCTCAGCCACACCAGAGACTCAGGCATGAACACAACCCCTCGCATCGCCCTGATCGGCGAATGCATGATCGAACTGCAACACCGCGCCGACGGCAGCCTGCACCAGAGCTTCGGCGGCGACACCCTGAACACCGCGGTGTACCTGCGCCGTGAGCTGGGCGCTGGTGGCGGCGTCGACTACGTCACCGCCCTGGGCGATGACAGCTTCAGCGATGCGATGTGCCGGCAATGGGCCGACGAAGGTCTCGGTCTGGGCCTGGTGCAACGCTTGCCGGGGCGTTTGCCGGGCTTGTATTGCATCCAGACTGACGCCCAAGGCGAGCGCAAATTTCTGTATTGGCGCAACGAAGCCGCCGTGCGCGACTGCTTCACTACGCCCGCCGCCGAGCCCGTTCTGGCGGCGCTGCACGGCTACGACGTGGTGTATTTCAGCGGCATCACCCTGGCCGTGCTCGGTGAGATCGGCCGCAGGCGCCTGCTGCAAGCCCTGATCGAAACCCGCCGCCGTGGTGGCCGGGTGGTGTTCGACAACAACTATCGCCCGCGCCTGTGGCCCAGCGTGGAAGCGGCCCGCGCGGCGTATCACGCGGTGCTGGCCGAAGTGGATATCGCCTTGCTCACCGAAGATGACGAGCGCGCATTGTTTGGTTATGAGGACGCCGAGCAGGTGTTCGCGGCCTATCCAGCCATCGCCGAGGTGGTGCTCAAGCGTGGCGCAGATGCGTGCCTGATCCGCTGCAACGGCGGGCGGTTTTCTGTACCGGCGTTAAAGGTCGGTAAGGTGGTGGATACCACGGCGGCGGGGGACTCGTTCAGCGCGGCATATCTGGCCAGCCGGCTCCAGGGTGGTTCACCCGAGGCGGCGGCATTGGCTGGACATCGTCTGGCCAGTCGGGTGATTCAGGTGCCGGGGGCATTGATTCCCCAGGGGTGAATGGGCGCCTTCGGCGGATCGGGGGCAAGCCCCCTCCCACAGTCGATTGCATTGCTCCAGATATATGCGGGAGAGGGCTTGCCCCCGATGGGACCCTAAAGGCATCCCTCAATCGCGATAAAACACCTGCACCAAGTGATACCCGAACTTGCTCTTGATCGGCCCATGCACCACCCGCAGCGGCTTCTTGAAAATCACTGCGTCGATCGCCCCCACCATCTGCCCCGGCCGGATCTCACCCAAATCACCGCCACGTTTGCCCGACGGGCAGGTGGAGTACTTCTTGGCCAGCACATCAAAGGCTTCGCCCTTGGCAATGCGCTGCTTGAGTTGTTCGGCTTCTTCGCTGGTTTTCACCAGGATATGACGGGCTTGGGCTTTCATTGATCTCTACCAGGTGTGCGACGGCGCGCGATTATGCCTGAAGTCCTTCGTCGACGCCGATCATGCCGCGGATTTTGGTGGCCAGCAGGTCGATGGAAAACGGCTTGGCCACCATGTCCATACCATCCTCCAGAAACCCTTGGCGCTCGGCAGCCGTTTCGGCGTAGCCGGTCATAAACAGCACCTTGAGGCCCGGACGGTGCTGGCGGGCGATTTCCGCCAGTTGCCGACCGTTCATGCCCGGCAGGCCGACGTCGGTCACCAGCAGGTCCACACGCAGGTCCGATTCCAGCAACGGCAAGGCGGTACGGGCGTCCGCCGCCTGGTGCGCGGTGTAGCCCAATTCGTCGAGCAGGTTCACCACCAGCATGCGCACCGCCAGGTCATCCTCGACCACCACCACTGCTTCGCCCGCCAAAGCCACCGGGGCTTCACCGAGGCTGGCCGGCAGGCTGCTTTCCAGTGACGTGCCGTGCAGGCGCGGCAGGTACAGGCGCACACAGGTGCCCTGGCCCGGCGCGCTCTGGATGGTCACATGGCCGCCGGACTGTTGGGCAAAGCCGTAGATCATCGACAGCCCCAGGCCGGTGCCCTGGCCGATGGGTTTGGTGGTGAAGAACGGGTCGAACGCCTTGGCGAGTATTTTCGGCGCCATGCCGGTGCCGTTGTCGCACACCCCGAGCATCACGTAATCGCCGGCCTTGACCGGTTCGAGGGTGGTGATGTCGGTGCCGTCCAGGTAGCTGTTGGCGGTTTCGATCAGTAGCTCGCCGCCATCGGGCATGGCATCGCGGGCATTGATCACCAGGTTGAGCAGGGCGTTTTCCAACTGGCTGGCGTCGGTGTTGACCGGCCAGATGTCCTGGCCCAGCTTCACTTTGAGGGTGATATGCGCGCCCTTGGTACGGCGAAACAGGTCTTCCAGGGATGCCACCAATTGGTTCGGGTCCAACGGGCGGCGGTCCAGCGACTGGCGGCGCGAGAACGCCAGCAGCCGGTGGGTGAGGGCGGCGGCGCGATGGGCGGAGGCCACGGCGGCGTCGGTAAAACGGCCGATTTCATCGCTGCGCCCGGCGGCGATATAGCGCTGCATCAGGTCGAGACTGCCGATAATGCCGGTGAGCATATTGTTGAAGTCGTGGGCGATGCCACCGGTGAGCTGGCCCACCGCTTCCATTTTTTGCGCATGGCGCAGGGCGTCTTCGGCACGTTCACGTTCGTACATTTCGTTTTGCAGGCGCTGGTTGGCCTCGGCCAGGGCCTGGGTGCGCTGGGCCACCCGTTCTTCGAGGTTTTCGTTGAGGTGGCGCAAGGCCTCCTCGGTGAGTTTGCGTTCGGTCTCGTCGATCACAAAGATGTAGAAACCATTGACCGAACCGTCGTTGCTGAAGCGTGGCAGGTACTTCATCAGTGCGTGCCGCGGCCGCCCATCGCGGTGCGGCGTGACGGTGAGGAAGCTACAAGCCTTGCCCTTAAGCGCGGCGGCGATTTTGTCCGCGCGCCCGGCGTACACCTCCTCGCCGAGCACTTCGCGGATGGTTTTTCCGTACAGTTCCTCGGGCGTCTTGCCGTACCACTCCAGATACGCGCTGTTGTTCAGGCGAAAGCGCTCGTCGTGGTCCACATAACCGATCAGCACCGGCATGGCGTTGATGATCAGCTGCAATTCGGTCTGGCTCTGGCGCAGGGCCTGTTCGGTGTGCTTGCGTTCGGTCAGGTCCAGCGCCGCGCCAAGGAAGCGCGCCGGACGGCCCTGTTGATCCTTGTAGCAGCGGCCGCGGGCGAACACCCAGCGCACCTCGCCATCGGGCTGCAACAGGCGGTATTCCTCGGCGTATTCGGTACCGTTGGTGATGCAATACTTGATACTGCGCGTCACCGTGCCACGGTCTTCGGGGTGTACGCCTTGCAGGTAATCGCTGATGGGCAACAGGCCGGCGTCCGCCGGATCGACACCGTGCAGGTAGGCGAAGTGGGCGTCGGCGATGAAATGGTCTTCGCCGATGTCCCAATCCCAGGTGCCCACCGCGTCGGTGGCGGCCAGGGCCAGTTGCAGGCGCTCCTCGCTGTTGTGCTGGGCCTTGAGGCTGGCCTCGGAGCGCTGTTGCAGCTCCAGGGCTTTGCTGCGCCGCTCGTTGGTTTCGATGGCGGTGACCAGAATGCCAGCGACCTCGCCGCTTTCGTCGCGGATGGGGCTGTAGGTGAGGTCCAGCCAGATCTCGGTATCGCGCTGGTTGCGCTGCAGCACAAAGCGCTGCTCGCTGAAGGTGCGCACTTGCCCCTCCAGCACGGCGTTGTAGATCGGTGCGGTAAAGCTCTCCAGTTCCGGCCAAGCCTGGTGTGCCGGCTGGCCCATGGCGCCGGGGTGCTTGTTGCCAGCCAGTCGGGCGAAGCCATCGTTATACAGCTGAATAAGTTGGTGGCCCCACAACAGGAGCATCGGCATCGGAGAGTTGATCACGATGTCGACCGCTGTGCGCAGGCTTTGCGGCCAGTCATTGGCCTCACCGAGCGGGCTGTGTGCCCAGTCCAGCCGCGCGATCAATGCAGCGGCTTCGCTACCGGTGGATGTTCCATTCATGAAAAAGCCCTGAGCGTAACGCCTTGAAAGATGAAAACACCCATTATCCCGTGAGTCGGCCCTGGGTGACTACCCGGGAAAAATAGCACGCATTGGCGTTTTGTCTTGCAAATCAGCTGCTCCGGGCTGAAACCTTTCATCTTCACGCCAGTTCGGGACGGTCGCGAAAAGCCTCCAGTGCTTGGGGGTTGGCCAGGGCATCGGTGTTCTTCACCGGTTCGCCGTGCACCACATTGCGCACCGCCAGTTCGACGATCTTGCCGCTGATGGTGCGCGGAATGTCATGGACGGCGAGGATCTTCGCCGGCACATGGCGTGGCGTGGTGTTGGCGCGGATCACCTGGCGGATCTGCTGTTGCAACGCGTCATCCAGCTCGACGCCATCGTCCAGACGCACAAACAGCACCACCCGCACATCGTCCTGCCAGCGTTGGCCGATGGCCAGGCTCTCCAGCACCTGGGGCACCTTCTCCACTTGGCGATAGATCTCGGCGGTGCCGATGCGCACGCCGCCGGGGTTGAGCACCGCGTCCGAGCGCCCATGGATCAGCAGGCTGCCATTGGCGCGCTCCTCGGCGTAGTCGCCCTGGGCCCACACGCCGGGAAACTGAGCGAAATACGACGCGCGCAGCTTCTGCCCGTCGTGGTCGTTCCATAGGCCGATGGGCATGGCCGGGAAGTGACGGGTACACACCAGTTCCCCCTTTTCGCCGATCAACGGCTGGCCCTTCTCGTCCCACACTTCGATGGCCATCGCCAGGCTCTTGCATTGCATTTCGCCACGGCGCACCGGCAGCACCGGGTTGCCGATCACAAAACAGGAGACGATATCGGTGCCGCCGGACATCGACGACAGGCACAGCTCGGCCTTGATCTCGCGGTAGACGTAGTCGTAGCTCTGGGGCGACAACGGCGAGCCGGTGGAGATCAAGCCCTTGAGGCTGCTCAGGTCATGGCTCAGACGCGGTTGCAGCCCGGCCTTTTCCAGGGTGGCGAGGAACTTGGGGCTGGTGCCGAACACGCTGATACGTTCGGCATCGATCAGGTCGATCAAGCGCTCGGGCCCCGGATGAAACGGCGAGCCGTCATACAGCACCGCCGTGGCGCCCAGGGCCAGTACCGAGACCAGCCAGTTCCACATCATCCAGCCGCAGGTGGTGTAGTAGAACAGGCAATCGTCGCGGGACAGGTCGGCATGCAGGCCATGTTCCTTCAGATGGGTGAGCAACACACCACCGGTGCCATGGATGATGCACTTTGGCACCCCGGTGGTGCCGCTGGAATACAGGATGTACAGCGGATGATCGAACGGCACCGCGACAAACGCCGGTTCGCCGCCGGGTTGGTAGGCGTCCTGCCACAGGGTGACGCGGGCCTGGGTGCGATAGTCCTCGACCCGTGCCTCGGGCCGTGCGTACGGCACCACGATCAACTGTTCCAGGGACGGCAAGCGTTCGAGGATTTCATTGAGCTTGGCGCTTTGATCGATGATTTTGCCGGCATACCGATAACCGGCGCAGGTGATCAGCACCTTGGGTTCGATCTGGCCGAAGCGGTCGATCACGCCTTGGGTGCCGAAATCCGGCGAGGAGCACGACCAGATCGCCCCAAGGCTGGTGGTGGCGAGCATACCCACCAGGGTCTGCCAGGTGTTGGGCATGCACGCCGCGACGCGGTCACCGAGACCAACGCCCGCCGCTCGCAGGCTGTTTTGCAAGCCGGCGACATGGGCGGCGAGTTCGGCGTAGGTCAGTTGTTCGCGCTGGCCGTCTTCGCCGATGGCGATCACGGCCGGGTGATGGTCGCGGCGACGCAGCAAATGCTCGGCAAAGTTCAGGGTCGCGCCGGGGAACCACTGAGCGCTGGGCATAGCATCCCCTTCGATCAACACGGCGCTGGGCGGGCTGCGAAACTGCACATCGAAGAACGCCACGATGGCCTGCCAGAACTCGGCGCGCTGGTCGATGCTCCACTGGTGCAGGGCCGGATAGTCGCTAAGCTGCACGGCGTGGCGATCATTGATAAAGCGCCGGAACTGGTCCATGCGCGTCGTACGGATGCGTTCCGGGGAGGGTTGCCAGAGGATCTCGGACATCAGCAGGGTCTCTTGTTCTTATGCACGTCTTGCAAACTACAGCGTTTCGCTGTGTTTGATCTATTGGGCCAGCCAGCCACCATCGATATTCCACGCCGCGCCACGCACCTGGGCGCCGGCCTCGCTGCATAAGAACAGCACCAGCTCGCCCAGTTGCGACGGGGTCACGAATTCCAGCGACGGTTGTTTCTCCGCCAGCAGATCGTGCTGCGCCTGCTGCGGGTCCACGCCTTGGGCGATGCGATCGTCGATCTGTTTCTGCACCAGCGGCGTCAGCACCCAGCCGGGGCAGATCGCGTTGCAGGTCACGTTGCTGGTGGCGGTCTCCAGGCCCACCACTTTGGTCAGGCCGATCACGCCATGCTTGGCCGCCACATAAGCTGCCTTGCCCACCGAACCGACCTGGCCATGCACCGAAGCGATATTGACGATACGCCCCCAACCCTTGGCCTTCATGCCCGGCAGACCCAAGCGCGTGCTGTGGAATACCGACGACAGGTTGATCGCGATGATGGCGTCCCAGCGCTCGGCCGGGAAGTCTTCCACCGCCGCCACATGCTGGATGCCGGCGTTGTTCACCAGTATGTCCACACCGCCGAACTCACGCTCGGCATAGGCAAACATGTCGGCGATCTGCGCCGGGTCGCTGACGTCCGCCGGATGGTGGCCGACCTGTCCGCCATAGGCTTGCACTTGGGCGATTACCGCACTGGCGTCGCCGAAGCCGTTGAGGATCAGGTTGGCGCCGGCCTTGGCCAGGCTCAGTGCAATGCCCAGGCCGATGCCGCTGGTGGAACCGGTGACCAGGGCGGTCTTGCCGTTCAATGTCGTCATGTTCACCTCACACAATGCCAGTGGCATAGAAAGTACCGATCACCACGAACACCGCAAGGGTCTTGATAATCGTGATGCCGAAAATGTCCTTGTAGGCTTCGCGGTGGGTCAGGCCGGTGACCGCCAGCAGGGTGATCACCGCGCCGTTGTGGGGCAGGGTGTCCATGCCGCCGCTGGCCATGGCCGCGACCCGGTGCAGCACTTCAAGGGGGATATTGGCCGCGTGGGCCGCCGCGATAAAACTCTCGGACATCGCCGCCAGGGCGATGCTCATGCCGCCCGAGGCGGAACCGGTGATACCGGCCAGCAACGTCACTGTGATCGCCTCGTTGACCAACGGGTTGGGGATGCCCTTAAGCCAGTCCGCCAGCACCAGAAAGCCCGGCAACGAAGCGATGACCGCACCGAAGCCGTATTCCGACGCGGTGTTCATCGCCGCCAGCAATGCACCGCTGACCGCGCTTTTGCTGCCTTCGGCGAGTTTGCTCTTGATCGCCGAGAAGCCGAACACCAGCACCACGATAATCCCCACCAGCAACGCCGCCTGCACCGCCCAGATTGCCGTGAGCTTGGCGATTTCGGTGGTCACCGGCGCGCTCATGCCCGGCAGGCTAAGGCTGTGGGTCTTGCCGTACCACTGCGGGATCCAGTGGGTGAACAGCAGGTTCATCACCCCCACCAGGATCAGCGGCGACAGCGCGATCCACGGGTTGGGCAACGTCAGGTTCTCGGCGGTTTCCGGCTCGTTGCGCAGTTCGGTGCCGTAGCCTTCACCGGCGCGCTGGGCCTTGTTGCGCTGGCGCGCCAGGTAAAGCATGCCGGCGCAGAACACGAAAATCGTGCCGATCAGCCCCAGCCACGGCGCCGCCCAGGCGGTGGTGTTGAAGAAGGTGCTGGGGATGATGTTCTGGATCTGCGGCGTGCCGGGCAGGGCGTCCATGGTGAACGAAAACGCGCCGAGGGCGATGGTCGCCGGGATCAGGCGCTTGGGGATATTGCTCTGGCGGAACATCTCCGCCGCAAACGGGTACACCGCGAACACCACCACAAACAGCGAGACGCCGCCGTAGGTGAGCAGGGCGCAGACCAGCACGATCACCAGCATGGCCTGGCGCGTGCCGAGCAAACGGATCGCCGCGGCCACGATCGAACGGGAAAACCCCGACAGTTCGATCAGCTTGCCGAACACCGCACCGAGCAGGAACACCGGGAAATACAGTTTGATAAAGCCGACCATTTTTTCCATGAACACCCCGGTAAAGGCAGGGGCGACGGCGGAGGGGTCGGTCAGCAGCACCGCTCCTAGCGCGGCGATGGGGGCGAACAAGATAACGCTATAGCCACGGTAGGCAGCCAGCATCAGCAGCGCGAGGGCTGCCAGGGCAATGATCACACTCATGGTGTGTCTCCAGATAGGATTGTTATTTTTGTGGTGACGCGGTGGGGAAGGGCTATAGCGAGATGCGTGCCAATTACTTAACTTGTTGAAATGTATGAATATTTTTAAATTGGCTTCTGCTTGTGTCTCAATCTAGAGACAATCCCGGGCCGAATGTGGGAGGGGGCTTGCCCCCGATAGCGGTGTATCGGTATCAGATGTGCTGACTGGCCCACTGTCATCGGGGGCAAGCCCCCTCCCACAGTGGTCGTCTATTTATTGAGAGTTAAGTCTCTGATTGGAGATCAGGTGATACCTAGCGCGACCATTTTCTTGTACAACGTCGACCGCCCCAGCCCCAACCGCTTAGCCGCCTCCACCACATTCCCATCACAGGCCTTGAGCGCCGCCACAATCACCTGCCGGTCAAACCGCTCCCGCGCCGCGTTGTAGCTTTCACCTTTCTCCGCCGCCACGGCAGCGCTACGTGCCACCGGGGTGAAGGTGCCGATGGCCGCACGGACTTCCTGGGCGTTCAATATCAAGTCATCACTTAACAGCGCCGCGCGCTCCAGTACGTTGCGCAACTCACGGATATTCCCCGGCCAGGCATGCTGGGCCAATAAGTCCAGGGCTTCGCGGTCCAGTTCGTGATGGCTGCGCAGTTCTTCCAGGATCGCCTCGCTGAGCGCCGGAATATCTTCCAAGCGTTCGCGCAGGGGCGGGACCTGGATCGGCAGCACGTTCAAGCGGTAATACAGGTCCGCGCGAAACTCGCCACGTTTGATCGCCGCCTCAAGGTCCATCGACGTGGCCGCAATCACCCGTACGTCGCTGTGTAGCATCTCGTTGGAGCCGACCGGTTCGAACTCCTTTTCCTGCAACACCCTTAGCAGTTTGCTTTGCAGCGGCAGGGGCATGTCGCCGATTTCGTCGAGAAACAGCGTGCCGCCCTGGGCGATCTGGAACTTGCCGGGGCGGCCCTTGCGGTCGGCGCCGGTAAACGCGCCGGGCGCAGTGCCGAAGAACTCGGCTTCGAGCAAATCGTGGGGGATCGCCGCGCTGTTGATGCTCACAAATGCCTTGTGTGCCCGTGACGAGGCGCCATGAATGGCCTGGGCCAGCAACTCCTTGCCGGTGCCGGTTTCCCCCAGTAGCAACACCGGCGACTCAGTCTTGGCGCTGCGCCGCGCCCGGCGTTTGACTTCCAGGCTCGCGGCGCTGGTACCGATAAAGTGCGCGAAGGTGTACTTGCTCTGGCGTGAGCGCAGCAACGAGCGGGTGGAGGCCAGTTCCTGCTGCATGCTCATGTAGCGCTCGATCAATGGCGACAGGTTGCGCAGCTCATCGAACAGCGCGAAGCCGATGGCACCGATCACCGCCCCGGCATCGTTGTGAATCGGCAGGCGCATCACCACCAGCGGGCCTTTGGGGGTGTCCTGGATATCCAGCAGGATCGGCCGGTCGGTGCGCACCACCTGGCGCAGCAGGCTGTTGGAAATCACCCGCTCGCAGGGTTGGCCGATGGCCTCATCCGCGCTGTTCAGACCGAAGCGCTTGGCGTAGCGCTCGTTCATCCACACGATATTGGCGTCGCGGTCGACGATCACCGTGCCCTCGCTGGACTGCTCGATGATTTCGAACAGCGACTGGATGGCCAGGCCGCGTACCTGTTGGTAATCGGTGAGGTTATCGGTGAGGTTCATGCCCATGCCGTCAGCAAAAGGGTGAGTGAAGTTCCATAACGTCCTACAGCGGAATATGCGCCGCTGCCATCAGTTCCTTGGTGTAGGGGTGTTGCGGTGATTCGAATACATCGTGGCTGGCGCCGCGCTCCACCACTTTGCCCTCCCTGATCACGATCATGTCGTGGGCCATGGCCCGCACCACGGCCAGGTCATGGCTGATAAACAGATACGTCAGGCCGTATTTTTCCTGCAGTTCACGCAGCAGCGCCACCACTTGCTTTTGTACGGTGCGGTCAAGGGCGGAGGTGGGTTCGTCCAGCAGCATCAGCGCCGGCTTGAGCACCAGCGCGCGGGCGATGGCGATGCGTTGGCGCTGGCCGCCGGAAAACTCGTGGGGGTAGCGATGCCGGCTGGCGGGGTCCAGGCCCACGTCCTTGAGCACCTGAATCACCTGCGCTTCGCGCTCGGCCAGGCTGCACGGGGCGTGCACCTCCAGGCCTTCGCTGATGATCTGCTGCACCGACATGCGCGGGCTGAGGCTGCCATAAGGGTCCTGGAACACCACCTGCATCTGCTTGCGCCATGGTCGCATCTGGTGATGGTTGAGGGTATCGAGGGCCTGGCCCTGGAAGCGGATGCTGCCGTGGGAGTCCAGCAGGCGCAGGATCGCCTGGCCGAGGGTGGATTTACCCGAGCCGGATTCACCAACGATGCCCAGGGTCTTGCCACGTTGCACGCTGAGGCTGATACCGTCCACCGCGCGCAGGTAGGTCTTGCGTTGAAATAGCCCGCCACCGAGACGGAACTGCACGCTCAGGTCCTCCACTTGCAACACCGTCTCGCGTTCCTCGCTGCACAGTGCATCGCCCGCCGGTTCGGCATCCAGCAGCAGGCGGCTGTAAGGATGCTGCGGCGCGCTGAACAGAGCCTGGCATTCGGCCTGCTCGAAGATCTCGCCGGCGTGCATCACGCACACCCGCTGGGCGATGCTGCGCACCAGGTTGAGGTCATGGCTGATCAGCAGCAGCGACATGCCCAAGCGTTGTTGCAAGGATTTGAGCAGCAGCAGGATCTTGCGCTGCACGGTCACATCCAGCGCGGTGGTAGGTTCGTCCGCGATCAAGAGTTCCGGCTCGCACGCCAAAGCCATGGCGATCATCACCCGTTGGCGTTGGCCGCCGGACAATTGGTGGGGATAGGCCTTGAGGCGCTCCCTCGGTTTCTGGATGCCGACCATGTCGAGCAGTTCCAAGATACGCGCCTGCGCCGCTTTGCCGCCCAGGCCTTTGTGCAGCAACAGGGTTTCACCGATCTGCTTTTCGATGCTGTGCAGCGGGTTGAGGGAGGTCATCGGCTCCTGGAAGATCATGGCGATACGGTTGCCGCGCAGCTTCTGCAAGGTCGCCGCCGGGGCGCCCACCAGCTCTTTGCCGCGATACTTCACCGAGCCGGTGGTGGCAGCGCCGGCTTCGGGCAACAGTTGCAGGATCGAATGGGCAGTCACCGATTTACCCGAGCCCGACTCCCCCACCAGTGCCAGGCATTCGCCGGGGCGCACATCCAGGCTCAAGTTGTGTACCACGGTCTGGCCGTTGAAGGCGACGCACAGGTCGCGGATCTCGATCAGGTTCATTTGCAATCACTCATGAGCGTGGGTCGAAGGCGTCACGCAACGCCTCGCCGATAAAGACCAGCAGCGACAGGATCAGCGCCAAGGTGAAAAACGCGGTCAGGCCCAGCCACGGCGCCTGCAGGTTCTGTTTGCCCTGGGCGATCAATTCACCGAGGGACGCACTGCCCGCCGGCATGCCGAAACCGAGGAAGTCCAGGGCGCTCAAAGTGGAAATTGCCCCGGTCAAAATGAATGGCAGGTAGCTCAAGGTCGCAGTCATGGCGTTGGGCAGGATGTGCCGGCCAATGATCTTGCCGTCCCCCAGGCCCAAGGCCCTTGCGGCCTTGACGTATTCCAGGTTGCGCCCGCGCAGGAACTCGGCGCGCACCACGTCCACCAGCGCCAGCCAGGAAAACAGCGCCATGATCCCCAGCAGCCACCAGAAATTCGGCTCCACGAACCCCGACAGAATGATCAGCAGGTACAACACCGGCAAACCGGACCACACTTCAAGCACGCGCTGTCCGATCAAGTCCACCCAGCCGCCGTAGTAACCCTGCAACGCGCCGGCCGCGATGCCGATGGCCGCGCTGATCGCGGTGAGCGCCAGGGCAAACAGAATCGAGACCCGCGCGCCGAAGATCACCCGTGCCAGCACATCCCGCGACTGATCGTCGGTGCCCAGCCAGTTCACCGCCGAGGGCGGGCTGGGGGCAGGGCGGGTCAGTTCGTAGTTGGGGGTATCTTCGCTGAACGGGATCGGCGGGAACAACATCCAGCCGCCGTCCTGCTGGATCAGCTTTTGTACGTAATCGCTGCGGTAGTCGGCCTGGAACGGCAACTGCCCGCCGAACTGTTGCTCGGTGTAGCGCTTGAACACCGGGAAATACAGCTCGTTCTTGTAGCTCAGCACCCAGGGTTTGTCGTTGGCGATCAACTCGCCGCCCAGGGTCAGGATAAACAGGCCGATAAACAGCCACAGCGACCACCAGCCGCGACGGTTTTTCTTGAACCGCTCGAAACGTCGGCGGGCCACCGGAGACAGATTGAGCATCAGGCGTTCCTCGCGGCGAAGTCGATACGCGGATCCACCAGGGTGTAGCAGAGGTCGCCGATCAGTTTTATCAGCAGCCCGAACAAGGTGAAGATAAACAGCGAGCCGAACACCACCGGGTAGTCCCGAGAGACGGCGGCTTCGTAGCTCATGCGCCCCAGGCCGTCGAGGGAGAAGATCACTTCGATCAGCAGCGAGCCGGCAAAGAACACACTGATGAACGCCTGGGGAATCCCCGAGATCACCAGCAACATGGCGTTGCGAAATACATGACCGTACAGCACGCGGCGCTCGCTCAAGCCCTTGGCGCGCGCGGTGACCACGTACTGACGCGTGATTTCATTCAGGAATGAGTTTTTGGTCAGGATGGTCAAGGTGGCGAACCCGCCGATCACCAGAGAGGTCACCGGCAGCACCAGGTGCCAGAAATAATCGGCCACCTTGCCCACGGTGCTCAACTCTTCGAAATTCTCCGACACCAGGCCGCGCACCGGGAACCAGTTCAGGGAAGTGCCGCCGGCGAACACCACGATCAGGAACATCGCGAACAGGAACGCCGGCATGGCATAGCCGATCACAATGGCGGTGCTGCTCCATACATCAAAGCTGCTGCCATGGCGTACAGCCTTGCGAATGCCCAGGGGGATCGAAACCAGATAGGTGATCAGAGTGGCCCAGAGCCCGAGGGAAATGGTCACGGGCATTTTTTCAAGGATCAGGTCGATCACGGTTTTGCCACGGAAGAAGCTGTTACCGAAGTCCAGCTGGGCATAGCTTTTGAGCATCAGCCACAGACGCTCCGGCGCGGGCTTATCGAAGCCGTATTGCTTTTCGATGTCCTTGATCAGCTTCGGGTCCAGACCGCGACTGGCGCGGGAGCCGCTGCCCATGCCTTCGCCGGACGAGCCGCCGACACCACCGCCGCCAATCCCTTGCAGATGGGCAATGGCTTGTTCGACTGGGCCGCCGGGGGCGGCCTGCACAATCACGAAATTCACCAGCAGGATAATCACCAGGGTGGGGATGATCAGCAGCAGGCGCCGCACGATATAGGCAAACATCAGCGGGCCTCCCCGCGTTTTTTCAGCTCGGCTTTCATTTGTTCATTCGTCAGCGGTGTGGGGCTGATTTCCCACCAGGTTTCCAGGGCCTCGTCGTTCTTGGCCTCGATAGCAGGGCGGCCAAAGCGGTTCCACCACGCCGCTGACGTACCCGGCGGGTAGTAATTGGGGATCCACAGGTAGTTCCATTGCAGCACTCGGTCCAGGGCATGGGCGTAGGTCAGCATCTCGGCCTGGGTGTTGGCCTTGACCAGACCCTTGATCAGGCTGTCCACGGCCGGGTCTTTGAGCACCATGTAGTTGTTGGCCCCCGGATCGAACGCGGCGGCGGAACCGAAGTAGTTGTACAGCTCCATCCCCGGCGAAGTGGTGACCGGGAACCCGGTGACGATCATGTCGTAATCCCGGCTCATCAGGCGGTTTACATATTGGGAGGAATCGATGCGGCGGATATTGAGGGTGATGCCGATCTGCGCCAGGTTGCGTTTGTAGGGCAGCAGCAGGCGTTCCAGACCGGCCTGGGCGTTCAGAAAGGTGAACTCCAGCGGCTCGCCCTGGGCGTTCACCAGTTTGTCGCCATCGGGTTTCCAGCCGGCTTGCTCAAGCAGGGCCAGGGCCTGCAATTGTTTGTCGCGGATCATGCCGCTGCCATCGGTGACCGGCGCCTTGAACACTTGGGTGAATACCTCATCGGGTATTTGCCCGCGCAGCGGTTCCAGAATGGCCAGCTCTTCCTGGCTTGGCAGTTGGGTGGCGGCCAGTGGGCTGTTAGAGAAAAAGCTCTGCTGGCGGATGTACATGTTGCGCATCATCTGCCGGTTGGCCCACTCGAAGTCCCACAGCATCGCTAGGGCCTGGCGCACGCGGCGATCCTGGAACATCGGCTTTTGCACATTGAACACATAGCCTTGCGCCGGTTGCGGCATTTCCTTGGCCAAATGCGCGCGTTGCAGGCGGCCATCGTCGAGGGCAGGGCCGTTGTAGCCGATGGAATAGCCGGTGGCGGAAAACTCGCGGTTGAAGTCGTAGGCTCCGCCGCGCAATACCTGGCGCGCCACTTCGGTGTCGCCGAAGTATTCCAGGCTCAGGTGATCGAAGTTGTAGAGGCCACGGCTGACGGGCAGGTCCTTGCCCCACCAGTCGGGGTCGCGGGTAAAGGTGATGGTGCTGCCTGAGTCGATCTTGCTGACTTTGTACGGGCCGCTGCCCAGTGGCGCCTCGTAGCCGCCGCCGTTGGCAAAGTCGCGGGTCTTCCACCAGTGCTCCGGAAATACCGGCAGGGTGGCGATATCCAGGGGCAGGGTACGGTTCTCATTGCTGGAGAAGTCAAAGCGTACCTGGCGTTCGCCTTCCACTTCGACCTGTTTGACGTCGGCGAACAGCGTGCGAAAGCGCAGGCTGCCTTGGGTCATCAACAGATCGAAGCTGTAGCGTACGTCTTCGGCGGTGATCGGTTTACCATCGGCGAAGCGCGCCTTGGGGTTCAGGTAAAAGCGCAGCGACAGGCCATCCTCGGCGCGCTCCATCTTCTCGGCTACCAGCCCGTACACCGTGTAGGGTTCGTCCAGTGAGCGTTGGGCCAGCGGCGCGTAGAGCCAGCCATCGACCTGGGACACGCCGATGCCTTTATCGATATACGGCAACACATGATCGAAGCGCCCGATCTCAATGGCCGAACGCCGCAGGCTGCCGCCCTTGGGGGCTTTGGGGTTGGCATAGTCGAAATGGGTGAAACCGGCTGGGTACTTGGCCGGTTCGCCGTACACCGTGAGGTACGTTTGTGGCGCCGCGATCACGGCGGTACTCGCCATTACAAAGGCCAGGGCAGTACTGATAAGGGGTGTGAAAAAAGCCAATCGCATTGTCAGCCTTGAACGCCGGATAAAAAGAATAGGGATTTGTACGCTAACGGCGGCAGCGTCGCCAGTGATCAGATGCACAACGGCCCACCGAATGGCGGGCCGTTGTTTCGCGCATCAGTGCAGGACAAATCAGTCCTGACGGCTGGTAACTTCCAGCAGGTGGTAGCCGAACTGAGTCTTGACCGGGCCTTGCACGGTGTTGACTGGAGCGCTGAATACCACGGTGTCGAATTCTTTAACCATCTGGCCTGGACCGAACGAACCCAGGTTGCCGCCATCGCGGCTGGAAGGGCAGCTGGAGTTGGCTTTGGCGATTTCTGCGAAGTCAGCGCCGCCTTCGATTTGGGCCTTGAGTTCGTTGCACTTGTCTTCGGTAGACACGAGGATGTGGCGGGCGGTGGCTTTGGCCATGAGAGTAACTCCTTGAATGAAAAGGGTGAGCGTACCGGATTCAGGCGGTTATTTCCCGGCAAAGTTCCCGGGGATTGCCTGAGCGGTACGGCGGCGGGCCATGCCTTTCGCAGGCAGGCTGATGTTTCACTATAGAACGATGTAATCGTTGCGCTTGACGATCGGAAGGTGCTCACCCTGGACCAGATGCACGTAGCGGCCATCCACCAGGTCGATGGGCAGGCAGTCATCTACGTCCAGCACAGCGTCGGTATGCGCCTGGGACCAGTGCCGGCGCATCTGTTGCTTGCCTTGGCTTTTAGCTTCGTGTTTGTTGCGGGCAACCACCAGCAGATAATGGTGGGCCTCGCCGAAACTCTCGGCTTCGTAACCGCCGAGGTTGATGAAATACAGGCGATGGGCGTCAGCGTGGGGTGCCAGGTGGCTGAGTTCGACTTTCCAACCGTCGACGCCGTCGACCGCCATCCACGAATCGATATGCACGCCCTTGGCGCTGCCGAACCACGCCTCGCGCAGTTGCGGGTAAGTGCCTTGCAGCGTATCGGCCGCGGCGAATACCACATCATGAACTTCGATCCTGGCGCGAGGGTGTTTGCCCCCGAGCATCACGACAAACAGCATTGCAGATCCTTCCTGGCGATTGGGCAGGGCCCAACCATACTTCGATTGAACCCTTTTGTCCGGTCAATGCCACACGGTTAACCCAAGAACTCATCAGGAGGTTGTCATGCGCAGTATCGATCTGGCGGGCGTTCCCGTTCCCGTCATCGGCCAGGGCACCTGGCGCATGGGCGAAGACCCGAACCATCGCCGCGCTGAAATCGCGGCATTGCAGTTGGGGATCGACGAGGGCATGACCCTGATCGATACCGCCGAAATGTATGGTGAGGGCGGCGCCGAAACGGTGGTCGGCGAGGCTATTCGCGGCCGGCGCGATCAAGTGTTTCTGGTGAGCAAGGTCTATCCGCATAATGCCAGCCAAAAGGGCATGCCCCGTGCCTGTGAAGCCAGTCTCCAACGGTTGGGCACTGACTATATCGATCTGTATCTGTTGCACTGGCGCGGCCAGTACCCCCTTGAAGAAACCGTAGAAGCGTTCGAACGCCTGCGCGAAGCCGGCAAGATTGGCCGTTGGGGCGTGTCCAACTTCGATGTGGCGGACCTGCAGGAACTGGCAGCCCCGGCGTGTGCCACGAATCAGGTGCTCTATAACATCGAGGAACGGGGCATCGAATTCGATTTGCTGCCTTGGTGGCAGCAACATCATCTGCCGCTCATGGCCTACTGTCCCATCGCCCAGGGCGGAGCACTGCTATCGAGTCCGACGCTCAAGCAGATCGCCCTGCGTCACGAGGTAGCTCCCGCCCAGGTTGCGTTGGCCTGGGTACTGCGCCAGGACGGCGTGATCGCCATTCCCAAGGCGGTGACGCCCGAGCATGTGCGGCTCAATGCCGCCGCTGCCGCGCTGGTGCTCGATGAGCACGACCTCGATGCCATCGACCGTGTGTTCGGCGCGCCCAAACGCAAGCATCCGTTGGCGATGGTCTAGCTGACGACAGAAACGGCGCCGTCCATGGCCGCCGTTTCTGCGGTTCGGTTTAACCCGCTACCGGGCTGCGCCAGTCATCCGACCCCGACGTACCGGACACCTCGTGGGTCCACACGATCTTGCGATAGGTGAAATACACGTCTTCCAGATGGGTGAAATGCGCATTGTCCGGGTCCTGGCAGTTGGGCATGCGTGATTGGATATCCACCAGGGTCGCGCCCTCCAGTTCAATGGTGAAGTAGTGCTCCTGGGTCCCGGCCGAAGAGGTACGGAACCATTCCAGTCGACACTTGACCTCTTCGCCGCTGGTCAACGCGCTGAACAGCAGCGGCGAAGATTTATCGAAGACCTTGCTGATCATCAGCGGTTTATGCACCCGCTGACCGGTCGGCTGGCCGGATTGCGGGTCCCTGGGAATGATGACCTGATGGGAGAAGGCTTGTACCAGGATCTGGTCTTCGTGGCCTTCCTGATAAATATTGCCTACCGAGTCCTGAGTGAACGTGCCTGCCGTAATCAAACCTTGTTTGACACCGGTGATAGAAAGATACGCGGGTGTTGGCATGACGGGTTTCCTTGCCTGGTTATAGAGGTAGTTCCAACCCGCAATGCTGCCGGTTGGTCAAATGCCTATAACAAAAAACGTGCCGGAAACTGTGATGGCCAATAGGGCCGCGCTCTGCGCCGAATGTTCGTCTGTGTTTATCTAAAAACCCGCGTTGAAATGCAGGTAAGTTGGAGAATATGTGCGCATAAGTGTGCAATTAATTGCTCGCTATTATCTTCCTTTAATTATCTAGGTTTCCACGGTCTGGCTGTACAGGATGTAAGTATTCAACTGCGCAAAAAACTGCGCAGGCCCCTAATTCAGGGGTTTGTAGGAAATGACTTAAGTGTTGGGTGGCTGCTTGCTCAATGGTCTTGGCATGACTAAGGTTTGCGAACTTCGTGGAAGTTAAGGCGAAGCCAGGATGACAAGTTGATAGGCCGGTCTAGTTGTTATTGTCTTGTCTTGAATCTAATGCTTAGTTGCGTATGGTCCTAAATGGTCTATTCAGGAAAGTTTTGTGCTTATTATTTGGAGCTTGCGCAAACTCCCTGCTCGCAGTCGAATTTTGCGGGCGGCGATGTGCGGTTTTCAACTGAGTATGAAACCCTCGAATTCGAACTGGCCAAGGCCCAGTCCATACATGGTGCGTGCCAGCCGGACTGGCAGAAAGTCGTGGCAACCGCCGAGGTTCTGCTAAGGGAACAATCCAAGGATCTTCGCGTGGCTGTCTGGTTGACCTGGGCGCTGCATCAGCGTGAGTCCTTTCCTGGGCTGCTGGCCGGATTGAAATTATTGCGTCTTCTCTGTGAGGGCCATTGGTCGGAGGTGTATCCCCGAAAAACGCGCACCCGTGCCGCTGCGTTTCAGTGGTTGGTATCGCGCCTGGAGACATTGCTCGCGCGCCACTTGGCCCTCCAAGACCAACAGCCGCTTTTTCGTGCGGTCGTTGAGGAACTGGAGGGCCTGGATGAGCTGTTGAGCCGTCATCTGAAAGAGGACGCGCCTTTGCTATTGCCGATTTGCAGGCAATTGACCCAGCAGTTGGAGCGCGCCGCGCAGAGCCAAGCTCCGGCCACAGGATTGACCGGCGCGATAGCCCAGGTGAAGCAGGCCACGACACAACTGATCAAACCCGAGCCGGTGCTGGAGAGTGAGAAGGATGCGCACAAGTGGCTGCGAGCACTGCAGGAGCAGGCCCGTCCGCTATGCGCCTGGTGGTTGCGCCAGAACGCTACCGACCTGCGTGCCTTGCGCCTTAATCGCACGCTGATGTGGCTCTCCCTGCTCAGCTATCCGGACGCGGACAGTGAGCGCATCACCGCGCTGCGCGGCCCAGCACCGGACAAGCTCAAACGCCATCACGAACGCTTTGCCCAAGGCCATTACGCCGATCTGCTGCTGGAACTTGAGGCCAGTCTGGCCGGCGCGATGTTCTGGTTCGACGGCTTACACATGGTCTGGCAATGCCTGGAAGCTCTGCAGGCCGAGCTGGCCATGACCGAACTGGAAGTGAATTTTGCCCTGCTGCTGCAGCGCCTGCCGAACCTGCCTGAGTTTCGCTTCCACGACGGTAGTCCATTTGCCGATGCGGGCACACGGGACTGGATCGCCACGCAGGTTGTACGTCACCTGCGGCCACCCGAGGCGCCGTGCGAGGCCGTCGAGGAGGCGCCTTGGGAAGTCGCCTTGCAGGCCCTGCAGCCCAGGCTGCGCAAAGACGGGCTCAAGGCCGTCGTGCATCAACTCAAGCGGGGGTTGCATGGGGCTCGTAGCGACCGCGAGCGTTTTCACTGGCGCCTGGCACAGGCCCGGCTGTGTGTGCAGGCGGGCAAACATGAGTTGGCGAAGATCCAGCTCGACCATCTGGACCTCGAGTTGCAACGCACGGGGCTGGAGCGCTGGGAGCCGGAGCTCGCTGTCCACGTCACGCAGCTGTTGCACCGCTGCTGTGACCTGTTGCCACAGAGCCATGCCGTACGCGAGCGCAAGGAAGACACCCACCGCAGGCTGTGCCTCTTCGATCTCGAAGCGGTACTTGAATAGGCTTTCGAGCCACTCGAAAAAAGGAGAAACACCATGGCCAAAGAAGGTTCGGTTGCACCCAAGGAACGCATCAACATCACCTTCAAACCTGCCATCGGCGCTGCCCAGGAAGAAGTCGAACTGCCGTTGAAACTGCTGGTGCTGGGAGATTTCACCCAGCGCGAAGACGCGCGCAAGCTCGAAGATCGCAAGCCTATCGCGATCGACAAAAACAGCCTTGACGAAGTCTTGGCCAACCAGGCGCTGAGCCTGGCGCTGAACGTCCCTAATCGTCTTCAGGACGACGCCGATGTCGAGGAGCTGGGGATTCAGGTGCGCATCCATTCGATGAAGGATTTCAACCCCGCCCATCTGGTGGAGCAGATTCCGGAGTTGCAGAAGCTCATGGCTCTACGTGAGGCATTGGTGGCGCTCAAGGGGCCTCTGGGCAACACGCCGAGCTTTCGTAAAGCCATCGAACAGGCGCTGGCCGATGACGAGTCCCGCGCACGGGTATTGGCGGAACTGGCCTTGAGCAGCCAACCCGCCTGACACTTTTCAGTAAAAGGACACTGACACCATGAACAGCCAACCGATACAGACCTCGGTCAACGCCACCGAAGAACACAGCATCCTCGACAACATCATTGCCCAAACATTACTCAGCGCCGACGACGAAGCCTACGCCATCGCCAAGCGCGGGGTATCGGCTTTTATCGAAGAGCTGATCAAACCCCAGAACAGTGGCGAACCGGTCAAGAAGCATTTGGTCGATCGAATGATTGCCGAGATCGACACAAAGCTCAGCTTGCAAATGGACGAGATTCTGCACCATCCGCAATTCCAGGCACTGGAATCCGCGTGGAGGGGCTTGCAACTGTTGGTCGACCGCACCAATTTCCGCGAAAACATCAAAATCGAACTGTTGAACGTTTCGCGCCAAGACCTGCTGGACGACTTCGAAGATTCGCCGGAGGTGACGCAATCCGGGCTCTACAAGCATATCTACAGCGCGGAATACGGTCAGTTCGGTGGTCAGCCGGTGGGCGCGATAATCGCCAATTACTTCCTGGCGCCCAGCGCTCCCGATGTGAAACTGATGCAATACGCGTCCAGTGTGGCCTGCATGGCCCATGCGCCGTTTATCGCCGCGGCCGGGCCGGGGTTCTTCGGCCTTGAGAGCTTCACCGGCCTGCCTGACCTGAAGGATCTTAAGGATCATTTCGAAGGCCCGCAGTTCGCCAAATGGCAGAGCTTTCGCGAGAGCGAGGATTCCCGTTATATCGGGCTCACCGTCCCGCGTTTCTTGCTGCGTACGCCTTACGATCCCCTCGAATGCCCGGTCAAGACCTTTGCTTATCGGGAAAATGTGGTGAACAGCCACGAGCACTACCTGTGGGGCAATACCGCCTATGCGTTTGCCACGCGCCTGACCGACAGCTTTGCGCGGTTCCGTTGGTGCCCCAATATCATTGGCCCACAAAGCGGCGGCGCGGTGGAGGATCTGCCGTTGCATCACTTCCACAGCATGGGCGAAATCGAGACCAAGATTCCCACCGAAGTATTGGTGTCCGACCGTCGAGAATATGAGCTGGCGCAAGAGGGCTTTATTGCTCTGACGATGCGCAAGGGCAGCGACAACGCCGCGTTCTTTTCCGCCAGTTCCGTGCAGAAGCCCAAGCACTTCGGCATCAGTGCCGAGGGCAAGCAAGCCGAGCTGAATTACCGTCTCGGCACTCAGTTGCCCTACATGATGGTGGTCAACCGCCTGGCTCATTACTTAAAGGTCCTGCAACGCGAGCAGTTGGGCTCGTGGAAGGAGCGCACCGACCTGGAACTGGAGCTCAACAAGTGGATTCGCCAGTACGTCGCAGACCAGGAAAACCCTAGTGCCGAAGTGCGTGGCCGGCGGCCGTTGCGCGCGGCCCGTATCGTTGTCAGTGACGTTGAAGGCGAGCCCGGCTGGTACCGGGTCAATCTGAGCGTGCGACCGCACTTCAAATACATGGGCGCGGACTTCACCTTATCCCTGGTCGGCAAGCTCGACAAAGAATGAATCGGGAGCCAGGGATGACGCGCAACCAACGCCTTTTCGAGCGTCTTGATCGCTCCGCACCTCACTCAAAATGCTGTGCGAGTTCTGTCGCGGCCCATCTGGGCAAGATGCTCAGCATCCGCGCCGGCAGTGTCCAAACGCTGCCGGATTACGGCTTGCCTGACCTCAACGATATGAACCAGAGCCTGCACGAAACCCTGAGCCGGTCGCGACTACTGATCGAGCGCTTTATCCGGGCCTACGAGCCGCGCTTGCAGAATGTCCTGGTGCGCGCCTTGCCCCGTGATCACGACCCATTGGCCCTGGCCTTTTCCATTGAAGCCACGCTGAGTGTTGACGGTGTCACGAGGCCCGTCACCTTCACTGCGCGGCTTGGCGACGCCGGTCGTAGTGAGGTCTATGCCGATGTCCGCTAACCGCTATTACCAGAGCGAACTCAGCGCGCTACGTCAGTTAGGCCGGCGTTTTTCCGAGCGCAACCCGGCGCTTGCGCCATTTCTGGGAGAGACCGGCAAGGACCCGGACGTGGAGCGTCTGCTGGAGGGTTTTGCTTTCCTCACCGGTCGCCTGCGCCAGAAGTTGGATGACGAGTTACCCGAGCTGACGCATTCGCTGATGCACTTGCTGTGGCCCAACTATATGCGACCGCTGCCGGCGTTCAGCATCCTCCAATTCGACCCGCTGCGACATGCCGGCCCCAGCGTGACCGTTGCACGGGATACACCTGTGGAGAGCGAACCGGTCGACGGTGAGCGCTGCCGCTTCCGAACCTGTTACGCCACTCAGGTTCTGCCGTTTCAACTGAGTGCCCTGGAGTACAACGTTCAGGGCGAGCGGGCGGTGTTGAACTTGCGCTTGGACATGAGCGCCGAGGGGAATTTCAGCGCGTGCGTATTTGACCGACTGCGCCTGCATCTGGCGGGGGACCGGTATGTCAGTCAAGGCCTGTATTTGGGGTTGCTGCGTCATTTGGACGGCATCGAGTTACGACCGTTCGGTCGCGACGGCGTTGGAATCGATGTCGGCAATGGCCAAGATCTGTCGCTGCGAATTGGCGCGCAAAGCGTACAACCCGTAGGGTTCGCTGAAGAGCATGCGCTGATCCCTTATCCGCCCAATACCTTTCGCGGATACCGGCACCTGCAGGAGTATTTCGCCTTTCCTGAAAAGTACCTGTTTGTCGATTTGGTTGGGCTGGATGTACTACAGACGTTGCCGACCGCAGCCCTCCAGCAAACGTGCGGTGTGACGCTGCGTTTTGAGCTGAGCGGTCGTTGCCCGCAACTCCAGCAGCCTACGCTGGATAACGTGAAGCTGTACTGCACGCCCATCGTCAACCTGTTTGAACATGACGCGGTTCCGATCCGCCTGGATGGCAAACAGGATGATTACTTGCTGATCCCTGGAGAATACAAGCGGGGCAATGCCGACGTGTTTTCCGTTGACCGGGTAACCGGGTGGCGCCCCGGAGGGTTGGGGTATCAGGCATACGTGCCATTTGAATCCTTCGAGCACGACGCCAACGAGGGCTCACCCTGCTACAGCATTCGCCAACGCGCATCCGCACATCACGGCGGTCTCGATACCTGGCTGGGGTTTGGCAATGGCATGGGGCAAAGCCAGGAAACCCTCTCGGTCGAGCTAACGTGCACCAATCACAACGTACCTCGGTCACTCAAGGCGGGGGCAATCAACCAGCCCTGCGAACAAACTCCCGAAGGCCTGTCGTTTCGCAATATCTGCGCGCCGACCGAGAGTTTTGCGCCGCCGCTGGATCAGGACTTTCTTTGGCGGTTGATCAGCAACATGTCGCTCAACTACCTGTCGTTGAGCGACATCAGTGCGCTGAAGGTCGTCCTGCAAACCTACGACCTGCCGCGTTACCACGATCGGCAGGCGCAAAAAATCAGTCAGAGAAAGCTGGACGCATTGCGCTCCATCCAGCACACGGGGGTCGACCGATTGCATCGCGGCATGCCGTTTCGCGGCGTGCGAATCGACTTGACCGTCGACGCCCAGGGCTTTTTGGGGCCAGGCGAGATTTTTATGTTCGCGTCGGTACTCAATGAGTTCTTCACGCTGTACGCCAGCCTCAATGCTTACCACGAACTACGAGTCATCAGCACACAAGGAGACGTGTACCAATGGCCAATCCGGATGGGCCAACAGCCCCTGCTTTAAAGCAACTGAGCCGAGTCATCCGTGAGTACTCGCTGTTCCAGGCGATCGCTCGGGTGATCGAGCAGTTGCGCGATGTGCACCCGCTGCTGGATGACGACGCGTTGTATGAGCGCTTGGAGTTTCAGGCCAATCCAGGGTTGGGGTTTCCCGCTCACGATATTGATCGCTTGGAGTTTTTTGTTGAGCAGGGTCAATTGCGCGCCCGTCTTCGCCTCAACGTGTTGGGCCTATGTGGCGCGGGATCGCCGTTGCCTGCGTTTTACGCGGAACAGGCATGCGCCGAAGGGGCTGATGCAACCCGCGATTTTCTGGACCTGTTTCACCATCGATTGCAGCGTCTGATGTTGGGAATCTGGCGTAAATATCGTTACCGCACCTGTTTCGAGACAGGGGCACGCGACGCCTTTTCCGAGCAGATGTTTGCGTTGATCGGTTTGAGGGGCCAGCCGATTCGCGCTGCCGCCCAACTGGACTGCAAGCGGCTGTTGCCTTACCTGGGGCTGCTTGGCTTGCGAGCCCATTCGGCGGCCTTGATCGAAACGGTGCTGCGTTACTACTTCAAGCACAGCCGCTTGTGGATCGAGCAATGGGTTGAGCGCTCGGTGGCGATCGCTCAGTGCCAGACAAACCAGCTAGGCGTCGCCAACAGTGTGCTGGGCCAGGACAACGTGCTGGGCAGTCGTGTCGCCGACCGTGGCGGCAAATTCAGGGTGCATGTGCACGACCTGGGCTGGCAGCGCTTTCACGGGTTTTTACCCACTGGCGCGGATTACCCGCAGCTGTGCTCGTTGATACGGCTGACTGCGCGCGATCCGCTGGAATACGACTTGCGCCTGGTGCTTGCGAAAGAAGAGATCAGGCCGCTGCACATCGGCGAACACAACGTCTGCCGGCTGGGATGGACCAGCTGGCTCGCGCACGACTGTGCTGACGGTGTGCTCATCGTGGCCAGCGACGCACATTAGGGGATCAGCAAAGATGATGAATGTAGACCTGCAACAACTTATCCGCACATTGACCCCACAGGCACGGCGAGATCTGGAGCGGTCCGCCGAGCGATGCGTCACACGGGGTGGCCATGAGGTCTTGGTAGAGGACTACCTATTGGCCTGGTTGGAGCACAGCGATTGCCTTCTGGCACGGGCATTGGCCGACGCGGGTGTCGAGGTCGGCGAGCTGCAAGCCATCTTGCAACCAAAAGCGCAGGCAAACGCGTCACGTAATCCGGTATTCGCCCAGGCGCTGGTGCGATGGTTGCAGCAGGCATCGCTCGTTGCCCACTTGCAATTGCGTCAAACCGAGGTGGACCACGCCGCGCTGCTATTGGCGCTGCTGCAGCATCCGCAGCAGCATGCCGGCTGTGCTTACCAAGAACTGTTGAGCCGTGTGGATACGCAGCGCGTGCTTGAGTTCGTGTCGAGTCGCGCCGTTGAAACCCCGCCTGCATTGGCTGACGAGTCCTGCCTGGCACGGTTTACCCACGATCTGACACGCCAGGCGCAATCCGGGCGCATCGACCCGGTGCTGTGTCGGGATGATGAGCTTCGCCGCTTGATCGACATCCTTGTGCGCCGACGTAAGAACAATCCGCTACTGGTCGGCGAAGCCGGAGTGGGCAAGACCGCAATTGTCGAAGGACTAGCCCTGCGCGTTGTCGGCGGCCAAGTGCCGGAACTGTTGAAGGATGTGCGCGTGCTGACGCTGGACATGGGCATGCTGCAAGCCGGGGCCAGCATCAAAGGTGAATTCGAGCGGCGCCTCAAGGGGGTGATCGACGAGGTCAACGCATCCCCACGCCCGATTATTCTGTTTATCGATGAAGCCCATACCCTGGTGGGAGCGGGAGGCCCGGCAGGTGGCGCCGATGCCGCCAACCTGCTCAAGCCGGCGTTGGCGCGCGGTGAGCTACGCACCATTGCCGCGACCACCTGGTCCGAATACAAGCGTCACTTCGAGAAAGACCCGGCCCTGGCGCGGCGCTTCCAGCCCATCCATGTCGGTGAGCCCAGCGTCGAACAGGCGGTTTCGATCCTGCGTGGGCTAGTGCCGGTACACGAGACCAGTCATGGGGTCTACGTGCGTGACGACGCCGTCGTGGCGGCGGCACACTTGAGTGCCCGTTATCTGGCGGGTCGACAGCTACCCGATAAAGCGGTGGATGTACTGGATACCGCTTGCGCGCGTGCGCGGATCAGCCGGGTTTGCGCGCCTGAGGCGTTGCAGCGTCTGGAGGCGGATCTGGCCGAAGGCGCCCGACAACGCCTGGCATGGATTCGCGACAGGGATGCCGGGGTGCCGGTGGATACGCAGGCTTTGCACGCGCTGGATCTTCGCTTGGCGGCAGTAGAGAGCGAGCGGCACTCATTGGAGCAGCGTTGGCTCGAACAGCGCGCGTGCGCGGAACAGGCACTGACTCTGCGCCGGCAACTGGAGGACGCTCGCCGTGGAGGGCAGGGCGTCGACGCCCTGGAGCAGGCACTTGGCGAACAGAGACGGGCATTGTCTGCACTGCAAGGCCCGCAGCCATTGGTTCATCTTGAGGTTTGCCCACGCCTGGTGGCCGAGGTAATCAGCGCGTGGACGGGGATTCCGGTCGAACGCCTGGCGTTTGAGCACAGTGATGCGGTCACTGGGTTTGCCCAGGCACTGCGTGCACGCATCCTCGGTCAGGAGCCTGCCGTGCAGGCACTGGATCGTAATCTAAGAGCGGTCGCCGCTGGCCTCAATAAGCCCGACGCGCCGGTCGGTGTGTTTCTGCTGGTGGGACCCAGCGGCGTAGGCAAGACAGAAACGGCCCTGGCCCTGGGCGACTTGCTCTACGGCGGTGAGCGCTTTGTCACGACCTTGAACATGTCCGAGTACCAGGAGAAACATGCGCTATCTCGGTTGATTGGGGCGCCGCCCGGTTATGTCGGATACGGCGAGGGCGGCGTGCTGACGGAGGCGGTGCGTCAACGACCATACTCGGTCGTCCTGCTGGATGAAGTGGAAAAGGCCGACCCGGAGGTGCTGAACCTGTTTTATCAGATCTTCGACAAAGGCCTGGCCAACGATGGCGAAGGTCGGGAAATCGACTTTCGCAATACGCTGATCCTGATGACGTCCAACCTGGGCAGCGATTGCATTACCGATCTGTGTTCCGGCGCCCAGCGGCCGGATGCGCAGGCGCTGCACGCAGCGATCTATCCGCTGTTGCGTGACTATTTCAAACCGGCGCTGTTGGCGCGCATGCGCGTATTGCCCTATTACCCGATCGCGGGCGATGTGTTGCAGCAGTTGGCCAGGGCCAAGCTGGAGTGCCTCGGGCGGCGGTTGGAAGCACGCCGGCTGGCGTTCAGCTATACAGCGGAACTGGTCGCGCATATGGCTGACCGTTGCAGCCATAGCGACAGTGGCGCGCGCTATATCGACCAATGGATCGAGACCCATTTGATGCCACAAATGGTCAACCGTCTGCTGGAGGCGATGGCCGTCGGTGAATCGCTGTCGCGCGCCCACGCCGATCTTGACCACCGTGGACAACCGATCTGCGAGTTCAGCCAATGACGGACAATCTCTTTAGCCAACTGCCCCATCCCCTGGCTTATGCCGAAGCATTGTTGGGCTGGTTCACGCGCCTGGGCACCGACAGTGACGAGGCGAGCTTGCCCGAGCTGTGTGCCGCGGCGACGGCGCAGCTTAGCCAGTGCGAACTGAGCCAGTTGTATAAGTACGACGAGACGACGGGTCGGCTTGAGCTGATTGCCCAGCACTTAGCGGGTACCTTGCCGCCAGGCGGACGGCTATGCGGCGACGACGTTCAGCATCAGCCGCTGTTGCAGTATGTCCTCAAGCAAGCCAGCCCTCTGAACCTGGATGACCTGAGTGGTAGCGTTTACGAGAGCGGCTTCTTACCGGCGATGGCGACGCCGTGGCAGTCGTTGTCATGTATACCGCTGTTCGGTCGGCGTGAAAGCCTCGCAGGCTTGCTGTTGTGCGCCAGCCTGCGCCCCAGACCCTTGCAGGACTATGCCCGGTCATTGGGGCAATTGGGCAGCTTTGCGTTGACGCAATTGGGTTTACTGCGCCGCGTGCGTCCTGCCCACAGCCGCGCGGCGAACCAGGTCAGCGCGCGAGCCCCCCAAAGCACTCACGGCCTGATCGGCACCAGCAAAGCGATGGCCGATACCTGTCGTTTGATCGACAAGGTTTTGCAGGCTCCCTACACCGTGCTGCTAAGCGGCGAGACCGGCACCGGCAAAGAAGTGGTGGCGCGCGCCATCCATAGCGCCGGCCCGCGCAACGGCAAGGCGTTCGTGGTGCAGAACTGTGCCGCCTTCCCCGAAGGCTTGCTGGAAAGTGAGCTGTTCGGCTACCGCAAAGGCGCCTTCACCGGCGCCGAGCGCAACCACATCGGTTTGTTCGATACCGCCGATGGCGGCACCTTGCTTTTGGATGAAATAGGCGACATGCCGTTGTCGCTGCAGGCCAAGCTATTACGGGTTTTGCAAGAAGGTGAAATCCGTCCGCTTGGCGCCAGCGCGGCTCATCGGGTGGATGTGCGCATCATTGCCGCGACCCACCGCGACCTGACGGCCATGGTGGCCGAGGGGACATTTCGCGAGGATCTTTATTACCGGTTGGCGCAATTCCCCATCGAGCTGCCGCCCTTGCGCGAGCGAGATGGCGATGTATTGCTGTTGGCGCGGCATTTCGCCGAAAAGGCCTGTGTCGCATTGGGTCGGTCAACGGTGCAATGGTCGAGTGCGGCGCTCGATCAACTGTCCGGTCATCCGTTCCCCGGCAATGTTCGCGAACTCAAATGCCGAGTCGAACGCGCGGTATTGCTGTGTGACGAGAACCTGATCCTGCCGGCGCACTTGTGCCTGGAGCCGAAGCCGGTAGTGCCCTGTGTCGATGCGACTTTACGCCAGCGCCTGGAGCGGGTTGAGCGGGTATTTCTGCTCGATTGCCTGCACAAGAACCGTGGTAACCGGACCCGTACCGCCCGTGAGCTGGGCGTGGCACGTCGCACGCTGCTGTATCGACTTGCGCGTCTGAACATTCCCTGTGGCGATGTGGCGGGGAGTGCTGAATGAGCCGATCAAGAATGTGTTGTCCGACCGCGTACCTGAATTTTCCGGGAGAAACCTGATGCTTCTACGTCCGTGGCAAGCCTGGGGGCTTGTGCTGTGTCTACTGAGCGGCTGTAACGCCAACTACGTTTTTGATGATGCCGATTACCGTCCGCTGGGCGACCCCCAAACGACGCGTCGTGGTCAGTGAGCAAGGAGTGCCGAGCGATGCAATTAGTGTTCGAGGTATGTGACACCGCCAGCGGTGAGGCGTCGCTGCGCAAGGTGTTTGACCGCGTCGGGGGTGTTATCGGTCGTGGCGCAGGATGCGACTGGGTAATTCCGGATGCGACGCGGCTGCTCTCCAGCCACCATGCGTTGATCGGCTATCGAGATGGGCAGTACTTTCTGACGGATGTCAGCAGTAATGGCATTGGCGTGGCAGGCGGCATGGAGCGTTTGAGGAAGGGGCAGGCGCGGCTGATCGCCGACGGCGAGGTCTATCAGCTGGGCGCCTTGGACATTCGCGCGCACTTGCGACCGCGCTGGACGACGCAGGACGACCGGCAGGCGCTGGCCTGCGCCGACACCATTCCAGATGACGCATTTCTTGGACTGGACCCGATGCACGCCTTGGCGCATGAGCAATGGCGCGATGAGTCTTGCGAGGAGCTGGATGCACTGGCGCACAGTGTAGAAACGCCCACCTGTTCGTTTGCCCATAGCGCCGTGGAGCGCGATCACCTGACGGTGCCGAGATGGGCGCAACCTCCCAAGCGCATGCCACCCCCTCCACCTGACCCAAGCGTGCCCGAGCTGCCGGCAGCCTTCTGGGCGCAGTTTGGCGACGCCCTGGGCCTGCGGATGGATGGGCTCGATAGCGTGGCCTGCGAAGCGCTGGCGATCAAAGTGGCGGGCCTGTTCAAACAAACCGTCGAGGGAATGCAGCAATGCCTGCGCACTCGAGATGAGCTGAACAATGAATTGAACCTGGGCGCAGCCATGCCTGGCTTTAAAAGCCATAACCCGCTGAAAGACTGCCTCGATACCCAGGCGACCATAACGGCATTGCTGGGCGCGGGCGAGCTGGGTCAATTGTCCGCCGAGTTGGCGCTGGCTCAAGCCTGTCGGGAGATGCAAGTCCATCAGTTGGCGTTGGTGGTGGCTTGTCGAGCGGTGGTGCGCGGCGCGCTCGCGGCGTTCGCGCCGAGCCATTTGATGCTGTGCTTCGAGCGAGAAGGGAAGCCGGCCAGGTTCACCACCGACGGCGCGTGCTGGCGCGCCTATCAGCGTCACTACCGACATCTGGTCGATGAGCTCCCCCTGGATGAACAGCTGTTGAATAACGATTTTTCCAAGGCCTACGAGGAGCAGGTGCGCTTGGTTTCCACGTTGCATGCGGCGTACCCAGGATGAGATTTATGTATCGAACCTTTATTGCATTGATGCTGTTGGCGCTGAGCCTGTCGAGCGGTTGCAGTCATGTGGGACCGTTTTCAACCCTGACCAAATTGGACCTGACATTGACGGCCGGCGAAGCGCTGAATCCGGACTTGCACGGTCGGCCTTCCCCCGTGGTGGTGCATCTGCTGGAGCTGCGCCATCCGGTCGCGTTCGAAAATGCCGATTTCTTCAGCCTGTATGCCCGAGCTGAACAAGCATTGCCTAAGGACTGGGTGAACTCCGAGGAGCTGGAACTACGCCCCGGTGAACAGGTGGCGCTCAAACTCAGCATCGAGCCACAGAGCCGTTATGTCGGCGTGCTGGCCGCTTATCGGGATTTGCCCCATGTGCAATGGCGGCTGGCGTTGCCCGTGGCCCCGCAACAGCGCACGCGTGTCGAAGTGATGTTGGACGAATCGGGTATTCGTCTTGTCGATCCGTTCGCCAGCCGGTCGGGGAACTCAAATGCAGGCCTATAAAGTCATCTGGCAGGAAGGCATGCTGCTGCGTCCTCAGCACTTGCAGCACAACGACCGTTATTACCAGCAGCAACTCAATCAGACACGCCTGATGGGCTGTGACGGTTGGGGATTCCTGACGCTGCACGTCGATACCCAGCACCTCAACCTGGGCAAGGTGGTGCTTACCCAGGCCAGCGGGATGTTTCCCGACGGCAGTCTGTTTGCATTGGACAGTGCCGACGAGCCGCTGGTATTGCAGGTTCCCGTCGGTGCCGGCGGTCAGGCCGTGTACCTGGCGTTACCGCTGGCGATCGGCAATCAGGTCGAAGCGCGGCTCCCGGAGCATGGCGACGTGCTGGCGCGGTATGTCAGCTGTGAACTTCAAGTCGGCGACTCCAACGCGGGTGCCGATTCGCGCTGCCAGATCCATTGCGCGCGCCCGGACCTGCGATTGGTGTTGGGAGAGCAGCGCGATGATCCGCTGCTGGTGAAACTCCAGGTGGCCCAGGTTGTGGAATCGACGCGGGAAGGGGGCGTGACGCTGGATGCGGATTTCGTACCGACCTTCCTCTATCTACAGCGTTCTGGCTACGTAGCGTCGTGCGTCAAGGAGGTGATCAGCCTACTCGCTACCCGGGGCGATGCGATTGCCGCGCGCGTCCAGGGCAATGGCGGATCGGCGGGCGCTCAGTTGGGTGACTTCCTTATGCTGCAATTGATCAACCGTACGGAACTGCTCTTGCATCACTACTTGAGCCAGCCCCAGGTCCGTCCAGAAGCGGTGTATCGCCAGTTGCTGTCGTTGCTCGGCGAGCTATCGACATACGGCACCGATAACAAGCGCGCGCAGTCGCAGGGGCGGTACCGACATGACGACCAGGGTGAGAGCTTCCGAAGCTTGATGGACGGCATTCGAACGGCGCTGTCGCGGGTGCTGGAGCAGCATGCGACCCAGCTCGCGTTGCAACCGCGTCAATACGGCGTGCTGGTTTGCCCGGTCAGCGATCTCAACCTGCTGGGTTGCGCCACCTTCATTCTAGCGGCCGAGGCCCAGTGCGATTCGGAAGAACTGCGCCACCGTCTGCCGGCGCACCTCAAGATCGGCCCTGTGGAGCGCATCCGTGAGTTGGTCAACCTGCATCTGGCGGGTATCAAGCTCAAGCCGCTGCCGGTGGCGCCGCGGCAGATCCCGTTCCATGCCGGCAAAACCTATTTCATGCTCGATCTCAGTGCCCGCGACATCACACAGCTGGAGCAGTCGGGTGGCTTCGCCTTCCACGCCAGCGGCGAGTTCGCAGGACTGGAACTCAACTTTTGGGCCATCAGGAACTGAACATCATGACTATGGACAGTGAATACCCGCAGGACGAAAAAACCGTCCTGCTAGACCGCGAGGGCCACCAACCGGCACAGGGGGCGCTGACGGACTTCCCAACGCCTCCGCGCTTCGAACAGCTGGAAGACCGCATGATTTACTCGGCCGCCCTGCAGGGCGTGCAGAGCTTCGATATAGGGCCCAACACCTTGGTAACGGCGGCCTGGGAACTGCTGTCCCAGGTGGTACAGCTCAAGGCCAGTTCGGGCCGGGAGAGCTTGCAGAGCCTCAACGATCGATTATCGGCGGGGGTTTCGGCATTTGAAATGCGGGCCTCCCATCAGGGGGCGGAAAAGAGTCAGGTCATGTCTGCCCGCTATGTGCTGTGCAGTGTGATTGACGAGGCGGTGGTGACCACGGCGTGGGGTGCCCGCAGTGACTGGTCGACCATGAGCCTGCTGAGCCGTTTTCATCAGGAAACCTTCGGCGGCGAGAAATTTTTCCAGTTGCTGGAGCGCTTGTCCCGCGATCCGATCAAGCACCTGGCCATGCTTGAACTGATGTACCTGTGCTTATCGATAGGGTTCGAAGGCCAGTATCGCGTCATGGAGCGTGGAGCGGCGCAACTGGAAGCGGTACGCGATGGTTTATATCGACAGATCCGGCACGTGCGCGGTGAACGCCTGCCGTCGGCGGCGTCGGTTGAGCCTGGGCGAGCAGGCGACACACCGTTGCGGATGATCTCGGCGACCTGGGTTGTTGTCCTGACCGTCGCCTGCTTGCTGGTGGTGTACTCCGGGTTTGCCTGGGTCTTGCGCAACGAGCGCATGACCGTCCTGCAACCCTTTCAATCCGTGGCGCCGGAACAGACGCGGACGCCGATGTAACGCTGGGAGCAATCAATGAACGCATTCTTCACGGGCGTGGGCAGAGTGCTGCGCAAGAGTTGGGTCTGGAGCCTGCTGCTGGTGTTATGCCTGGCGGCGCTGGTGTGGTGTTTCGGGCCGTTGTTGGCGGTGGACGATTATCGGTTCTGGCACGGGGCCACGGCACGTCTGCTGAGCATCAGCGTGCTGTTTCTGCTATGGGGCCTGGTGATGGTGGTCGTGGGAGGGCGGCGCGCGGCATGGCTCGACAGGCCGGACCACCAGGCGCGACATCAACGTCAGGTGTTGATCGACCAAGAGCGGCGGCAGGTGCGCGGGCGTTTCAAGGAGGCGTTGCAGACCCTGAAAACCTCACGCTGTTACGGGGAGCGTGGCGAGCGTTGGCGCAATGACTTGCCCTGGTACCTTCTGATCGGCGAACAGGGCAGTGGCAAAAGCCAGTTGTTGGCCGCCGGCGGCGTGCGGTTTCCGCTCGACCGCAGCGACACACCCTCAGGCACGACCGCCTACTTTGATTGGTTCCTGGCTGATGAGGCCGTGATCGTCGAAAGCGCCGGGCGCTATCTGACGCAGCCCGATGGTGAAGTGGACGAAGCAGGCTGGGCGACGTTGCTGGGCTTGCTCAAATCGCGGCGCCGGGCACGTCCTCTCAATGGCGTGGTGGTGACGCTGGCGGTGGACACCTTGCTCGGCGGCAACGAACACGACTTGGATCTGCATGCCCGCCATGTGCATGCGCGCTTGCAGGACATCCACCAGACGCTGCATATGGATGTGCCGATTTATCTGGTGCTGACCCAGGCTGACCGCTTGCCGGGGTTTGCCGAATTCTTCGATACGCCTCAGGGGGGCAGCGCCCAAGCGGTATTGGGAGAGCGTTTGCCCGCCAGTAAAACCGGTACCGAGATGGCCCAGGTACGCGATGCCTTTGAAGCCTTGCTCAAGCGTCTGGGCACGGAGCTGATCCCGCGATTGCACCAGGAGCGCAGTGCCGAGCGGCGCGGCGTCATGCTTGATTTTCCTCGGCAGGCCGCGCGAATCGCCGAGCGGTTGTGCCTGTTTGTGGAGTCCGGGTTCTCGGCTCATCGCTTCCAACGTATCTATGGACTGCGTGGGTTCTATCTGACGAGTGCGGAAACCGCTGGCAGGCGCGGCCATTTTGTTCAAGGTTTGTTCAAACAGGTGATTTTTGCCGAGGCCGGCCTTGCGGGGTTGCAGACCCCGGAGCGACGTCGCCTCCATCTTCGTCAGGGCTTGCTGATATTGGCGGCATCAGGGGTTGTGGTCGGCAGCGGGGCATTGTGGGCGCACAGTTATTCGGCCAATCATCAGCGCCTGATGCAACTGGCGCAGCTGATCGCGCCTCACCCCCCGGCGACACCAGGTTCGGACGCCACTCTGGCGTTGCTACCACTGCTGGACAGCCGGCTGGCTGCCACCCAGGTGTTTCCCGCGGTGACGGATGCGCGCCGGAACGAACGGGCCGGGCTGTATCAGGGCGAGATCAGTCGCCCGGTGTTGGTGACGGCTTATGAGGACGCGCTGCGCCAACAATTATTGCCCGAGGTCGCGGCGTTGCTCGAAGCGCAGGTGCAGGCCACGCTGAACGACCGCGAAAAGTTGATGGACAGCCTGCGGGCCTACCTGATGCTCAGTTTGCCCGAGCGTCGGGACGCGACCTGGCTGGCCGAGCGCGTGGCGGCTCAGTGGGCTGCGCTATATGGCGGGGATAGCTCGGCGCAGAACAGGCTGAACGCGCATTTCTCATATTTGCTTAGGCTATCTTTTGAATCGCCGTTGAATGCCGAACGGGTGGCAGCGGCTCGCCAGGCCCTGCGCGGAGAGTCGCTGGCGGGTGTGATCTATCGCGTATTGCGTGATCAGGCCCGCAATCTGGAACCCTATCGCTTGGCGGAGGGGGCAGGGGTGACGGCGGGCGAACCCCTCATTCCGGGGTTCTTTACCCACCAGTACGTGCAGCACTTTGAAAAGCAGGGCTCGCGTCTGGTCAATGGGATTGTCCAGGACAACTGGGTTCTCGGGGAGGGTGGCGATCTTAGTCCGATGGATATGCGGCAGTTGATGCAGGAGCTGGAACAACGCTATTTCAGCGAGTACGCCGATACTTGGAGCCGCGCCCTGAGCCGCGTCCGTCTGGAACCGAGCGAAACCCTCCGAGAGCATGTCGATACACTCGCGGGCCTCTCCTCAATGCAATCACCGCTAGTGCGTTTGTTGCAGCAGGTGCATGAGCACACGCGTTTTCCGACGGCTCATGAGCGCCTTGGTGGCGTACAGCAGGCCATCGAGCGCGGTACCTCGACTCAGAGCGAGGCTGCCGCAGGGCTGCTTAGCGGCCTCCAGGCGCAGGCCGTGCCGGACTCCGCTCGCCGTGCGTTGCTGCGTCGCTTCGAGCCCTTGCACCAGTTGCTGGATGCCGAGCGCAACCCCGACGGCGAATGGTTGCAGGCCTTGCGGCTGCTCCACGAGTGGCACTTGCAATTGGTCGCCCTGAACCGCGAAGGGGCGACGGAACAGGCGGCGTTCAAGTTGGTCAAGCAGCGCATGGAGGGGCAGCAGCCGCTGTTAGGCCAACTGCGCGACAGAGCGGCGCGCCTGCCGCTGCCCCTCAAAGGCTGGCTCGAAGCTATCGCTGACGACAGTTGGCGATTGCTGCTCGATGATGCGTATGTGCACGTCAATCAGCGTTATCAGAGTGAGGTCTATGGCTTCTACGCCAAGGCCATCCAGCGTCGATACCCCTTCAATGCGCAAGCCGCGGGCGAGGTCGCGCTGGGGGATTTTCAGGAGTTTTTCAAGCCAAGGGGCGCCATGGCGCGTTTTTACGAGACCTACGTGAAGCCTTTTGTAAGCACCGAAGGCAGCCGCTTCCGGCTGCGCGGCTTGGATGGCCGCAGCCTGCCGATGTCACGCTCGTCCCTGGAGCAACTGGCCAAAGCTCAACTGATTCGCCTGGGTTTTTTCAGTGAGGAGCAGGGCGAATGGGCCGTTCGTTTCACACTGGCACCCTACAGCCTGGACCCGACGGTTAGCCGCGCGGTGTTGCGCATCGGCGATAAGCAACTGGAGTACCGCCACGGTCCGATCGTGCCGACGACGTTCCATTGGCCTGAAGAGGCAGACAACGGCCGCAGCAGTCTGGTGCTGGAGCGTGGCGCCCAGCGGCCGTTCGGTATCGAGAAAAACAGCGGGCCCTGGTCGTTCTTCCGCTTCTTGGATCTGATGCAAAGCGAGCCCGCCAATGGCCGCAATGCCCAGGTACTCAAGGCCGATCTTGCGGGGCTGCGCGCCAACTTCCTGCTCAGCAGCGCACGCCACCCGGGCCCGTTCCAGATGGCGGCATGGCGCACTTTCCGTCTGCCGGAGCAGTTGTGAGCCAACTGCGCGACCCGTGCCGCAGCGCCGGGCGCACCGAGCGAGGCAGGACGCGTGCGCGCAATGAGGATGCATTTCTCGATTGCCCGCAACACGGTTGCTGGGCCGTGGCCGATGGGATGGGCGGGCATCGCGCCGGTGATGTGGCCAGCCAGTGGGTGATCAGCAGCCTTGCCGCGCTGCCGCGCCAGAGCAATTTCGACCAGCGGCTCGATGCCGTGCGGCATTGTCTGCGGGCACTGGACAGTCGACTGGGCCGAGGGTTGCCCCCCAATGCAAGCGCGCCGTACGCAATCATGGGCAGCACGGTTGTGGCGTTGTTGCTGGAGGGCAATCGGGCAGCCTGCGTCTGGGCTGGGGACAGCCGTTGCTATCTGTGGCGCGGGCAGCGCTTGTATCAGCTATCGCGAGACCATTCCTTGCAGCAGCAACTGATGGACACGCAACGCTTGACCCTGCAACAGGCGCAGTCCCACCCGGCAGCGAGGTCTCTGACCCGTGCGCTGGGCGGGCGGCAACCGCTGATTCTGGAAGTGTTGGAGCTGTGTACTCGTCCTGGCGATGTGTTTTTGCTTTGCAGCGATGGTTTGTATCAGGGCCTCGGCCATGACGCCTTGGGACGTGCGCTGAGTAGGGGCGCACCCGGTCAGGTGGTGGATCGGCTGTTCACCGAGGTGCTGCGCGGGCCGGCAGCGGACGACTTGACGGCCGTGGTGGTTCAGCCATGACCGCCGGGGTGGGGCCGACTGATGTGCTGGCAGGGCGTTATCAGCTTGAGCGCGTACTGGGTTCCGGCGGCATGGGCGTGGTCTATCGGGCTCGCGACCTGCTGCATGAGGCGTTCGGCGACGCCAACGCCTGGGTCGCCCTGAAACTGCTGGGCGAGCCATTGGCCCAGTCCCCGGATGGTCATGTGTTGCTGTACAGCGAATTCGCCCTGACCCGCAGCCTGCGCCATGAGCATGTCGTGCGGATGTTCGCCTTCGACGTCGACACCGTCCGTGAAGTGGCGTTCTTCACCATGGAGCTGTTGCAGGGAGTGACCCTCGATCGCCTGCTGTTGGAGTGTCCGGAGGGTTTGCCGTGGAGCGAACTGCAGCCTCTGGCGCTGCAGTTGTTAGATGCCTTGAGCTACGCCCACCGGCAGGGCGTTCTGCATGGCGATGTAAAACCGGCGAATATCCTGTTGGGCGACGAGGGGGTGCGTCTGTTCGATTTCGGCCTGGGCCACGGCAAGGCGCAGGAAGCGGCGGGGTTGCCTGGTTTGAGCCGTAGCCGTCTGAATGCCTGGACGCCTGCGTACGCGGCACCGGAGCTGATGGCGGGTGGGGAACTGTCGGCCTTGGCTGACCTGTACGGCGCGGCTTGTGTCGTCTATGAACTCGCCCAGGGCCGCCGTTCGGCGCCACGTCAGCCCGACCAGCCGCTGCCGAGACCGCGCGGCTTACCCAGGCGGTGTTGGCCGGCGTTGCGCTCGGCCTTGCATTGGACGCCGGAGCAGCGAAAGGTCACGGTGGCACAGCTGCGCGAGGCCATGGCCGGCGTCAGACGGTGCTGGTTCGTGTAGTGACGGCTTTAACCGGGCAGGTCGTGCAACTGGCAGTAATCGGCCCAACTCATGCCCGCCATCTGCGCCACTTCCTTGTGCACTTCCAGGCGCTGGGCTTCGAACGCTTCAGGAGAGTCACTGGTGAGCTTGAGCGTCAGCTCCCAAGCAAACAGGCCCAGGCGCTCGGCTTCGGCTTCGAAGGCCTCGTGCAAACGTTCGGCGCGGTATTCGGCCAGGGTTTCACCCCTGGCCCGGGCGGCCAGAGGGTTCAAAGCATCCAGTTCAGCGACCAACGTCGGGTGCGCTGCCTGAAAGCGTTCGAGGGCTAGTCGGTGACTATCGCCGGGGCCGGATTCAAGCACGGGAGCCTGCCTCCAGATGCGTCTTTCTGCGTCGGGCGCGTTTGCGCAAGTGGCGGTTCACCCGAGATTGCAGTGGATCGAGGATAAAGAACAGCAAGTAAGCTGTCAGTACCAGCGTCAGGTCAATCCAGGTTCCGCCAATGGGGCCCGAAACCTCTTCGATCACATCTTTGATCAAAAACAGCAGAGCTACACCGCTTAACCACAGCGCTGCGTTAAGCAGCAGTGGGCGCATCGCATTCGACAACTTATGTTGCATTTCGAGCTTACCTCCTTGGTACCTGATACCACTCAGGCGCTGTTTCCCTGAATGGGCACCTCAGCCTGAGACTTCACCGGGCTGCCCATAACGCTTCAAAAGCCGGCAATAGTACCCGTTCAAGAGAGATTAGGAATTTTAGCTGTTCCGAAAGTTCAATAAATCGTCAGCGAAAACTTACCGATGCTGCGACAGCCAGCCAATAAAATTGCATGCCCATCCTTCAAATCTCTTTCGCTCCCGATGCCAGGACGTGTAGCGTTAGCCCGTGTTTACGGGGCCCTGCCTTAAAGGGCGTATGCGATGGGCAGAGGGATGGGTCATGGTGCAAACGCTCTCCAAACTTTTCTTCACCCAGCGCCTGGCCGCATTGGCCAGCACTGAGTCATTGCGGGCGATCCGCGAAGGGTTGTTGTGGATTCTGCCCTGCCTGCTGGTGTCGGCCGGTTTCCTGATTCTGTCCGAATTCGCGCGGGTGCTGGGGTTCGAGCCTTCGGTGGTGGCGTTCCTCGCTGGGCTGCATAACCAGATCAGCTCGGTCATCCCGCTGCTTGTGGCAGCGTCCATTGGTTACATGTTGGCAATTCAGCATCGCCTACCGCAGTTGCCGGTTGCCTTTCTGTGCCTGGCTCATGTGGTGGTGGCGACGTTCATTCTGCGTGACTACCCGCGAGCCTCGGCGACCTTTGTGTTGTTTATCGCCATCGCCTCGCCGCTGCTAAACGTGCCGGCGATGGCATGGCTGCACCGTTATCGTTGGACTCGGCTGGTCAATGAGGACCTGGTAGGGCACAACCTGCGCGGCACCATCAATATGGTGGTGCCCGGCGCCATCACCGCTCTGGTACTGGTGATAGTGCTGTCTCTGCTGCTACAGGTGCCTTATGTGGCGCAGTTGCAGGGGCCGCAGGTGCTGGGTGCGCTGCAGTCGCCTTACGGCAGCGGCTTGTTTGTGACGTTGATGAACTCGCTGCTGTGGTTCTTCGGGATTCACGGCGTGTACGCCATGCAGCCGCTGTTCGATGTGCTGGATCAGGCCGTGGTGCTTAATGGCACGGCACTGGCGGCCGGCGAGCCGATCAAGTACCTGTTGAACAGCGGTCTGCTCGGCAGTTTTGCGTTTATCGGTGGGTCTGGCAGTGCGTTGTGCCTATTGCTGGCGATTCTGCTGTTTTCCAAGAGTCAGTCCATGCGCCTGGTGGCGGTGGCGAGTTTGCCGTTGTCGCTGTTCAACGTCAGCGAGGTACTGTTGTTCGGCTTGCCGATCATCCTCAATCCGCGGCTGTTCATGCCCTTTCTGTTAGTACCTGCCTTGAACGCGATGCTGGCTCTGGGGGTGGTGCATATGGGCTGGGTGTCGCCGGCGGTAGCCAGCGTGCCGTTCACCTCGCCGGTGCTGCTCAATGCTTATCTGAGCACCCATGGCGACCTGGCGGCGGTCGGGTTGCAGGTGGCGTTGCTGGGGCTGGGCACGCTGGTTTATGCGCCGTATGTACGGGCCATGTATCGCCAGGCCAGTGAAGGCGGCACGGTATACCTCAAGTCCCTGGACATGACCTTCCGTGGCCTGGAGGAAAAAGGCCGGCTGCGCGAGCTCGACCCGGTGTTGACCTCCCACAAAACCCTGGCGCGCCAAGCCAATGAGCTGAGCCGCATCCAGCAGATCAGCGACTATGATTTTTATCTGGAATTCCAACCCCAAGTCTCGACCCTCACCGGCCTGTGCACCGGTTGCGAAGCCTTGATGCGTGCCCGCGATGGCCAGGGCACGGTGCATTCGCCCTGGGAATTTCTGCAGTGGCTGGCTCAGGCGCAGTTGATGCCGGACGTGGATATGTGGGTAGCGTCCCAAGCCGTGCGCCAATACCAGCAGTGGCAAAAGCTCGGATTCACGCTGCCCATGACCATCAATATCTCCAGTGCGACCTTGACCGATGCCGCCTACGGCGAACGCCTGGTCGGCATTCTGGCCCAGGCTCACGGGTTGGTTTCTGTGGAAATCACCGAAGACGCCCTGGTCAGCGATATCCAGGCCACCCGCCAGACCATTCAGAAACTCCAGGCGATTGGCGCCAAGGTGTACATCGATGATTTTGGCACCGGGTTTTCGGCCCTTAGTTATCTGCACCAGTTTCCAGTGGACTTCATCAAGATCGACCGCAGTTTCGTAGTCGCCCAGCACGACCCCAAGGGCGCCCAGGTCCTGACGGGCATGCTGCGGTTCTGTGAAGCGCTGAACCTGGGCGTGGTGGTCGAAGGCGTCGAGACCGCCGAGCAACTGGCCTTCCTGAACACCGGCAGCGAGCTGTTTATCCAGGGCTGGTATTTCAGCAAGGCGCTGCCGGGCGATCAATTGCAGCGCTTTGTGCGCGAGCGTGCGGCGCTGGCGCAGACCTAGGCGGATTCGTAGCGGCGTCGGGTTTGTTCGATATCCTCGACCAACGCGTCGATACCGGCCAGATGCGCGCGGTTGTCGTGATCCCATGGGTGAAAGCCCGGTTTGAAGTAATGCAGCCACGGCACCAGCATGCGCGGGAATACACCTTTGGGACCGTACAGAAACTTGAGCATGCGCCAGAACCCTTTGAAAAAGCCTCCCGCCTTGCGGTCGGCCACCAGCAAGCGCACATGAAAATCCAGCACCACCAGCCAGAACAACAGCGTGGTGGTCAACATGGTCCCGGTGCGCAGCAGGTAGCGCGCGGGCCCAGGCTTGATCACCGTATTCCACACGTCAAACGCCACCGCTTTGTGCTCGGTTTCTTCCAGGGCGTGCCAGTACCACATTTGTTGGTAGCCCTTAAGTGAGTGGCCGAAGCGCGACGGGTCGCTGAGCAGGATCTCGGCCAGCATGGCGGTGTAGTGCTCCAGAGCGATGGTCACGGCCAGGTTGAAAGCCGGCGGCAGGTGTTTTTTCTGCCAGTCGAGGATGAATTTCAAGCGCCGGTCGAGGGTATGCGCCGGCAGGCCCGCCGCTTGCAGCAGATCGTTATAGGCCACATGTTCGCGGCTGTGCATGGCTTCCTGGCCGATAAAGCCCTGGATTTCCTTTTTCAACAGCGGGTCGTCGATGCGCTGACGGTAGTGGCGCACGCTGTCCATAAAAAACAGCTCACCCTGGGGAAACAGCAGCGACAGGGCGTTGAAGAAGTGTGTAACGAACGGGCCTTGCGCGTGCCAGTCCTTGATGCGCTCGGCGGGTAGGGCAAAACGGACATCGCGACGGATGGGTAGCATGGGCTGTGCTCCTGTTCAGAGACGGGACTCGTCATTGGTTTCGAACACCGGCGTGCGCGGCTTGGGGGCCATGCGCTTGCTGGCGAACACCACCAGCGCCTGATAGGCCGCCGGCAGGCAGCGGGCGAGCAGGTCGAGGGCGTAGGCGTCGCGGCCGATCAACACGCGACGCTTGTTTTTGCGCACGCCGTGCAGGATCACTTTGGCGGCCTGGTCGGCATCAGTGATAAACAGTTTTTCGAAGTCGGCGCGGGCTTGTTGCTCGCTTTGGATCAGAAAGCCGGTCATGTTCGCGTCGATGCGGCTGCTGCGACAGATGTCGGTGCGGATGCCGCCGGGGTGGACACAGGTGGCCGACACGCCGCAGCGTTGCAGATCGAGTTCCTGGCGCAGCGCCTCGGTAAAACCGCGCACGGCGAACTTGGTGGCGTTGTAGCCACTCATGCCGGGTTGGGCAAACAGCCCGAACACGCTGGAGGTGTTGATCACATGCCCCTCGCCACTGGCCTTGAGATGCGGCAGGAACGCCTTGGTGCCGTGGACCACGCCCCAGAAATTGATGCCAACGATCCACTCCAGGTCCGCGTAGTCCACGCCTTCCACGGTGCTCGACAGCGCCACGCCGGCATTGTTGAACACCAGGTTGACCTGGCCATGTTCGTCCACGCAGCGCGCGGCCCAGTCCTCCATGGCCTGGCGGTCGGCCACATCAAGCACCTGGGTGGTAACCCGCACTGGCGACAGGGTGGAGGTCTTGATCAATTCCTGGGTGTGCTCCAAGCCTTGAGCGTTTTTATCCGCCAGCGCCAGGTGGCAACCTTCGCGAGCCAAGGCCAGGGCCAAGGCGCGCCCCATGCCGGACGCGGCGCCGGTAATGGCCGCCACGCGACCGTTGAATGACTTCATGACAGGCTCCCTTCGATATTGGCGTGGGCCACCGCGACTGTGCGCGGCGTGGCGTTGGCCGTCGTCACGCCCGCTACATAGTCCTTGAGCGCGAACTGGCGGGTGACCTGCTTGAAGCGCCAGGTCGAGCCAGGCCACAGCGTGGTGTTCTTGCCGGTGCGCGGGTCCAGGTACCAGCTCTGACAACCGCCGGTGTTCCAGATGGTGCGCTTGAGTTTGTCCTGCAGATGGGCGTTATAGGCCTGCTCCACCGACGGTTTGACCTCCACTGTGGCAATGCGCTGGCGTTGCATCTGCTTGAGCGCGTCGAGGATGTAGGCCACTTGGGCCTCGATCATCAGGATCATCGAGTTGTGCCCCAACCCGGTGTTGGGCCCGATGATCAGGAACAGATTCGGGTAGCCCGGCACCGTGGTGCCTTTATAGGCATGGGCGCCGTCGCGCCAGGTGTCCATCAGGTCCACGCCGTCGCGGCCAATGATGCAGCCACGGGGCAGGGGGTCGCTGGCTTGGAAACCGGTGCCGAAGATCAAGCAATCGGCCGGGTGCTTGATGCCGTCGGCGGTGATCACCCCGTCCGGCTCGATGCGCTGCACGGCCTCGGTTACCACCTCCACATTGCTGCGCGACAAGGCCGGGTAATAGTCGTTGGAGATCAGCACGCGCTTGCAGCCGATGGTGTAGTTCGGGGTGAGGGTTTTGCGCAGGGAAGGGCGCGCCACTTGTTTATGCAGATGGCGCAGGGCGATGCGTTGCACCGTCTTCATCAGCCGCGGGTGCAGCGCAAAGCCCACCACGCGGCCTTCCAACGCCCAGTAAAACGCGCCGCGCACCAGGCGCTGGGTGAAGGGCAGGTGCTTGAACAGCCAGCGTTCGAACGGCGAGATCGCCCGGTCGGGCTTGGGCATGATCCACGGCGGCGTGCGTTGGAACAGGTCGAGGTGGGCCACCTGCGCAGCGATCTGCGGTACGAATTGAATCGCACTGGCGCCGGTGCCGATCACGGCCACGCGCTTGCCTTTCAACGCGTATTCATGGTCCCACTGCTGGGAGTGGAAGCGCTTGCCCTTGAAGCTGTCCAGGCCCGGAATATCCGGCAGCGCCGGACGCGACAGGCCGCCCATCCCGGATACCAACACCCGTGCGCTCACCTGGCGGCCATTGCTGAAACTCAATTGCCAGCGTTGCTGTGCTTCGTCGAATACCGCACGGGTCAGCCCCATGCCGAAGCGCAGGAAAGGCGCCAGCTCGAAACGCGCGGCGCACTGCTCAAGATAAGCGCGGATTTCCGCCTGCGGCGCGAACTGCCGCGTCCAGTTCGGATTGGGCGCAAACGAAAACGAATAAACATGGGACTGCACATCGCAGGCACAACCGGGGTAGTGGTTGTCGCGCCAGGTGCCGCCGAGGCTGTCGGCCTGTTCGGCGACGAAGAAGTCGCGAACCCCAGCTTCCTTGAGTTTGATGGCCATGCACAGGCCGGCAAAGCCTGAACCGATGATGGCGATGTCGATCGAGTCACTGTGGGCATTCATAGGCTGTCCTTGGTGGGCATCGCAGGTGCTCCTGTTTTTGTTTTGTCGTGTGGAGAGAACGCCATTGCAAAGGAAAATTTAATTAATTATTTTAAAAAAGATTTTAAATAATCTACCTGAAAATATCGCCTACGCTAGGTCCTTGTCTCAAATGTGCGATTTGTCCGACGGACGCGCACGCTGTGCATGAGGTTCGGGTCCAGGGTGTGGACGGTGGCCGAAGCCCGACCAATTCCGGTGGGGTGCGCGGCGGCAGGGAATGCAGAGGACCGAGCGCATGACGATGGAATGGGTGGTGGCTGCGGGTGTGGGAGCGTGTGTGCTGGCCTGGGGCTTTAGCGCCTGGAAGACGCGGCGCATTGAAGCGGCGGTGCCGCGCGACGGGCATGTTGTCGAGGTCGACGGCGAACGCTTCCACTATAGGGACGAGGGCAAAGGCCCGCCGCTGGTAATGATTCACGGGCTGATGGGCAGCAGTCGCAACCTCACCTACGCCTTGTCCGCGCAGTTGCGCGAGCACTTTCGGGTGATCACCCTTGATCGTCCGGGCTCGGGTTATTCCACGCGCCACGCAGGCACCGCAGCCGACTTGCCGGGGCAGGCGCGGCAGATTGCCAGGTTTATGCAGACCCTGGGCTTGGACAAACCTCTGGTGCTGGGGCACTCACTGGGCGGTGCGATTTCGCTGGCGCTGGCCCTGGATCATCCTGAGACGGTAGCGGGCCTTGTGCTGGTGGCGCCGCTGACTCATCCCCAACCGACTTTGCCGCTGGTGTTCTGGTCACTGGCGGTACGTCCCGGTTGGCTGCGCCGCTGGGTCGCCCACACGCTGACAGTGCCCATTGGCCTGTTGACCCGCCGCACGGTGGTCAAGGGCGTCTTCGCGCCGGACCCCGCCCCAGACGATTTCGCCACCCGCGGCGGGGGGTTGCTGGGCATGCGCCCGAACAACTTCTATGCCGCCTCCAGTGAAATTGCCCTGGTCAACGATGACCTGCCGCAGATGGTCAAGCGCTACACGAGCCTGACCTTGCCCATTGGCCTGATCTACGGTGCCCAGGACCGCGTGCTGGACTTTCGCAAGCACGGTCAGGCCCTCGCCGACGCGGTGCCGGGCCTGAAACTGCAACTGGTGGAGGGGCGCGGCCATATGCTGCCGATTACCGCCACGGCGCGGGTGGTGGAGCTGGTGCAGCAGGTGGCCAAGCGTGCGCGGCCGCTGCAAAACGTCGCGCCTCTACCCCCGCCCGTTGCGCTGGCGAATAAATAATCGTGAGGTGGGTCGTGGCCGAGGGCGAGGCAAAAGGTTGTTTTAGAGACCTGACTGCAGAGCAGAAAAACAGACTGCGCAGTCACGTCAAAAAGCCCTCGACAAAGTAGTTGACGACCTAACGATTCCGCGCTATCTATTTAAAAAAATATTTCAATATTTATTTTGAAATGAATTTTTTGAAGTGCCTAAGAGCGAATAACAATGAAAAAAACGCCTTTTGTCGCCCGTTTATGTTCCCGCAGCCTTCTGCGCTCCCTGCACCTGCTGTGTGCCCCTCTGTCGGCGCGTGTCGCCCGGAGGCTGCCATGAACCAGACCCTTACAGCACCGACCGTATGGGCCGACGGTAAACGCCACCTGTGGTGGCTGGGCATCATGCCCCTGGCCACACCGCTGTTGTCCGGGGCATTGGCGATCAGCACCGGTATCCAGCAACTGTGGTGGGTCGGGGTGTTGGTGATCTTCGGCCTGATCCCGCTGATCGACGGCCTGCTCGGCGAAGACGTCAGCAACCCGCCGGAATCCGCCGTCGGCCACCTCGAATCCCAACGCTATTACCGCTGGATCGTCTACACCGGCGTGCTGTTCGTCATCGCCTCGGTGGTGATCACCGGCTGGCTCGCTGCGGGCGGTATCGCCTGGATCATCGACGGCGGGCTGATTCGGGCCACCGCCCATCTCGACCCGGGTAACTGGATGTCCCAGCTGGCCACTTACGTCACCGCCCGCACGCAATTGCATGGCGAACCGAGCTGGTTCACTTACCTGGGCATGGCCATGTCGACCGGCGCCGCCACCGGCATTGCGATCAACACCGCCCATGAGCTGGGGCACAAACCCAAACCCCTGGAAGTGTTCCTGGCCAAGGTCACCCTGGCGCCGACCTTTTACGGGCACTTTTACACCGAACACAACCGTGGCCATCACGTCCGCGTGGCCACCCCGGAAGACCCGGCCAGCTCGCGTCTGGGCGAGAGTTTCTGGGCCTTCCTGCCGCGCTCGGTGTGGTTCAGCGCACGTTCGGCCTGGAACCTGGAGCGTGAACGCCTGCGCAAACTGGGCCTGCCGGCCTGGCACTGGAAAAACGGCGTGCTCAGTGCCTGGATGTACAGCGTGGTGCTGTGGGGCGCGATGATCGCCTGGCTGGGTGCCGCGGTGATTCCATTTCTGATTATTCAGGGCATCTACGGATTCTCGCTGCTGGAAGTGGTGAACTATGTCGAACACTACGGCCTTAAACGTCAGAAGTTGCCCAACGGTCGTTATGAGCGCTGCTCGCCACGGCACTCCTGGAACAGCAATCGGATTGTCACCAACATCTTTCTGTTCCAGTTGCAGCGCCATTCCGACCACCATGCCAACCCCACGCGCAGTTATCAGTCGCTGCGTCATTTCGATGAGTCGCCGCAACTTCCCTACGGTTATGCGAGCATGATTGTCTGGGCTTATGTGCCGTACTTGTGGCGCCGACGCATGGACCATCGGGTACTTAAGCATTATGCCGGGGATATCACCCTGACCAATCTGCAGCCGTCACAGCGTTTGAAATACCTGGAAAAGTACGGGAATAACGCGACCCCGTTCTAATGTAATTAAAGCGAGCGTTAACGGCGCCAGATATATCCAGCGTGGGGGTTTTGTCGCCCTCGATTTACCGCTCAAGTTTTCAGCAAGTTGTGTTTGACCCGAACAAAAACAATTAAAGGGAAGGACGTCTACCATGCAAGCACCTGCCAAATTCACTGCCCATGTTGTACTGGCTGCGTTGGGCCTGATCGCCTATCACCAGGCCCAGGCTGCCCGTATCGAACCGGCCGGCAGCGCCTTTACGGCCCAGGGGCCGATCAGTTTTTCCAAGGGCGCGCTGATCAGCGCCGATTGCACCATCAAAGTGGCGGGGAAAGTGGCGGCCGATGGTTCATCGGTCAATGTCGATAAAGTTGAATTCGACGGCGGCCTCAAGTGCAGCCGGGTCGAAGCGATTAACTTGCCGTGGGTATTGGTGGCTAAAGACAGTCGTAGTGGGTCCATGTCGAAAATCAGTGTCGACGTACATGCTTTCGGCCTGGGCGGTAAGTGCGGTCCTTCCACCGCCGACGGCACCTGGGATAACGCCACCGGCAAGTTGGAAGCGGCCAATGTGCCGATTGGCGAAGACTGCAAGATTAAAACGGTGTCGATCAAGATGCCGCCTAACTTCAAGGTCGTTGAATAGCAACACACGTTAATAGCGGTAATTACATTGAGATTTGGCTGGAAAGGGAAGTTCTGCAGTTTCACCGTGACCTCTCGTTCATGGCCATTACCCCCTGGCGAAATGAATTCGCCATAACATGTGAGGAAAAACAATGAAAAGCTTGAAAACCCTCGTATCGTTGTCTGCTTTGGCTGTCTGCATGGGTGCTGCGTCGATGGCGAACGCCTATAGCATCGCTCCGGTAAATACCAGCTTCACCGCGCCAGGGACGATTTCGGTGAAATCACCTTCTTCGTTCCAGGGCACCGTTAACTGCGGTGCTACCTTCACCGGGAATGTTGACGCCACTGGCGTTGCCAAAATCACCGGTGTAGCGGTAACCGGTGGCGGGCTCTGCGCCTTGCCGAAAATCACCGGGCTGCCTTGGACCCTGTCCGCCACCGGCCCGTCGGCGGGTTCCGTGACCAACGTCGGCTACACCATCGCTGCCTCGATTCTGTACCCGGCTTCCAATTGCGGCCCGTCCACCATCGCCGTGGGTTACAGCGGCGGGGTGCTGACGGCGGCCAACCAGACCCTGAGCGGCAGCTGCACCGTCGTCAGTCTGAGCGTCACCCCAAGCCCAGCGCTGACCATCGTGCCTTGATGGTCGGCTGAGAACGAAGGGCTGATCACCCGTAAAAAAGCCGGCGCCCTTACCGGGCGCCGGTTCAAGCAGGGCCAGGCAGCAAGACGAACCGGCAGGGCCGGCTCAGAGCGATAATAATAAGGAGTGCCGCATGAATAATAAGAAACAACAGATGCAGGTTTTGCTGGGGCTGGCATTGATAGGCGGCGTGGTGATGACCGCACCTGTTCAGGCCGGCGGTTTTTCAACACCCACCTATGGCGCACCAGGCTGGGGCCGGGCCTTTGCCGGCGGTTCGCTGTTTAAAAACGATCCCAGCTCGGCGTACAACAACCCAGCGGCCATGGCCTTCGTCGACCGTAATGTGGCGCAACTCACCGTCGACTACGCGCGCATCAAGATCAAGTACAAGGGCGATGCCTTCGACTACACCGGCAACCCGACTTCCAGCACACCGTTGGACGCCAACGGTTTCCCTGACCTGGCTGCGACCACCCAGAATAACAACGACGGCGGCGAGGGCGGTTTTACCGCTTGGTTACCCACCGGCTTTATGGTCATGCCCCTTGGGGACCGGTTCGCGTTTGGCTTGAGCCAGGTCGTCCCACAAGGCATGCGTTCCACCTGGGATGAAAATTCCAAACTGCGCGACTTTGCCGTGGACACCAAAATCGAAACAGTGGGGCTCACAGGCTCCTTGTCCTTCAAGGTCAACGATCAGTTCTCCCTTGGTGGCGGGTTGATCGTGCAGCACAGCAAGGGCTTCGTCAGTCAGAACGTCGACCTGCTGTCCGCCGCCGCCGTGTCCGATTCGGTCCTGGGCGGCATCAACTTCCCATCGGATGTGGGCACCGCACTGATGCGGGTGAAGGTCGACAATATTTCGACTGGCTGGTTTACCGGTATCGTGTGGAAACCCACCGACCGCGACACGCTGGGCCTGAACTACCACGCCAAGATCAAGAACAAGATGACCGGCAAGTACACTGTCCGTGCCGATCAGTTCTCCAATAACCTGATGACCCAGCCGAGCCCGTTTGGCGGCACCGGTACGCTGGTCAATACCGCCTATCCAGGGCTTGAGTTGTACCCGAACGGTGCCCATGCCAGCGTGCAACTGGACATTCCCGCCACAGCGGGCCTGGACTGGGTGCATCAGTTCAATGACCGTTTCACCATGGGCGCAAGCGTCACCTGGACCGAATGGTCGTCGTTCAAGAACCTGACCCTCGAATCCGCAGGCACCACGGTTGTCTCCATTCCCTACAACTACAAGAACACCTGGATGTATTCCTTGGGCGGCGACTATCGCTTGACCGATGAACTAACCCTGCGTGCCGGTGTGGCCCTTGACCAGACACCCACCCGCAACTCGACGCGCGACCCGCGGATTCCCGACGGCGACCGTACGTTCCTGTCCTTGGGCGCCGGTTACGACGTTAAAGCCGTCAAGGGCTTGAGCCTGGACTTGGCGTATTCCCACCAGTTCGTTCAGGAGGTCAAGCTCAAGACTCAAAACGTCGATCGCCTGGGCGGCGCGCGTCTGGACGGTAAAGCCGAGTCGTCGGGTGATGTGGTGAGTGTGTCGGCCACTTACGCGTTCTGATCCTGGGCTGATCAGCGAGGGCAGTCAGCGCATCTGGCTGCCTCGTTCGACCATTTTTCAACACTTCGGCTGAGCCCGCTCAGCCGCTATTTTTTGGTCCAAGCATTAAATAAAAATTTCAAAACAAAATTTGAATTTGTGTTTCCCAGTTTGTAGTGTGGCGTTACGCCGCTGTCGCGTTTTAGCGAGCTGCGTAGCTGTCGTGCCCTGAATCGAGTAGAGGTATCCCATGGTTATCTGGTTATTGGCGGGTTTCGTAGCGGCGCTTGCCCTGGCGTATCGACAAGCGGCGGCGGCCCAGTGGTTGGGGGGCAGCCTGGTGTGGCTGGCATTCGGTTACCTGTTCTCCGTGGTTGCCGGTGTTGGCGTCACGGTCGCCGCGCTGCTGGTGGTGGCGCCTGCGCTGCTGATGACGATCAAGCCCCTGCGCCGCGCGTTGTTGACCAGCAAAGCCCTCGGCCTGTTTCGTACGATCATGCCGGCCATGTCTGATACCGAGCGCGCAGCCATCGAGTCCGGCACGGTGTGGTGGGACGCCGAACTATTCAGCGGCAAGCCCAACTGGCAGCGGCTGTTACAGGCCGCTCCGGCCAGCCTGAGTGCCGAGGAACAGGCGTTTCTCGATAACGAAGTGGAAACCCTGTGCGACATCGCCAACGATTGGGAAACCACCCAGATCTGGCAGGACATGTCGCCCGAAGGCTGGCAGTACACCAAGAGCGCCGGGTTTCTCGGCATGATCATTCCCAAGCAATACGGCGGCAAAGGCTTCTCCCATTACGCCCATTCCCAAGTGGTGATGAAGTTGTCCACCCGTTGCTCGGCGGCGGCGATTTCGGTGATGGTGCCCAACTCCCTGGGCCCGGCCGAACTGCTGCTGCATTACGGCACCGAGGCGCAGCGCAATTACTACCTGCCGCGCCTGGCCCGTGGCGAAGACATCCCGTGCTTCGCCCTGACCAGCCCCTATGCCGGCTCCGATGCCGGGGCGATTCCCGATGTGGGCATCGTCTGCAAAGGCGTGCATGAAGGGCAGGAAGTGTTGGGCTTTCGCGTAACCTGGGACAAGCGCTACATCACCCTCGGCCCGATCGCCACGGTGCTGGGCTTGGCATTCCGCGCCGAAGACCCGGACGGCCTGCTCGGCGCGGCCGGCTCCCTGGGCATCACCTGTGCGTTGATTCCCACCGCCCACCCCGGCGTCAACAGCGGCCGGCGGCACTGGCCGCTTAACGCGGTGTTCCAGAACGGCCCGACCACCGGCAAAGACGTATTTATCCCACTGGATTGGGTGATCGGCGGCCGCGAGCAGGTTGGCAATGGCTGGCGCATGTTAATGGAATGCCTGGCCGCCGGCCGCGCGATTTCCCTGCCGTCGGCCAACGTCGGCCTGGGCAAGGTGGCGGTACGGGGCACGACGGCCTACGCCGCCATGCGTAAACAGTTCGGCCTGCCCATCGGCAAGTTCGAAGGGGTGCAAGCGCCGCTGGCGCGCATGGCCGGGCATTTGTATGCCTGCGACGCGGTGCGCAAAGTCTCGGTGGCGTCCCTGGATGCTGGAGAAAAACCCTCGGTGATCTCGGCCATCGCCAAGTACCACGTTACCGAGCGGGCGCGGATGATAGTCAACGACGGCATGGACATCGTCGCCGGCAAGGGCATCTGCATGGGCCCCAATAACTTCCTGGCCCGCGCCTATCAGCAAAGCCCCATCGCCATCACCGTGGAAGGCGCGAACATCATGACGCGCTGCCTGATTATCTTTGGCCAGGGCCTGATCCGTTGCCATCCCTATGTGTTCCGCGAGATGGAAGCGGCGCGCAACCCGGACCGGCGCCAGGCCCTGGAAGCCTTCGACAGCGCCATGTTCGGCCACGTGAGTTTTGTGCTGGCCAATACCGTACGCGCGGCGGTGCATGCACTGACCGGTGGCAAGCTGATTGCCGCACCGGCCAAGACCGAACCGGCGCTGGCGTCCTACTACCGCCAGGCCAATCGGCTGTCGGTGGTGTTGGCGTTGATCTCGGATATCTCCATGGGCGTGCTGGGCGGTGCGCTCAAACGCAAGGAAAGCCTGACCGGGCGCCTGGGGGATGTGCTGTCGCAGCTGTACATCTTGTCCTGCGTGCTTAAACGCTTTGAGGACGATGGCCGGCCCCAGGCGGACCTGCCGCTGGTGCATTGGTCGGCCCAGGACGCGTTGCTGCGCGCCCATGAAGCCCTGGCCGAAGTGCTCGACAATTACCCCTCCAAAACCGCCGCGCGCGCGGTGCGGGCCTTGAGTTTTCCATTCGGTCTGCCCTTGCGCAAACCGTCGGACCGCCTGTTAGCCGACGTCGCCGATGCGGTGCAGACCCCCGGCGCCACCCGCGACCGCTTGCTGGCCGATTCCTACATCCCGCGCCCGGAAATCGACAAGCTGGCCTACGGCGAACTGGGTTTCCGTTTGCTGCCCCAGGTCGAGCTGATCGAAGCGCGCCTCAAGCCGGCGATCAAGCAGGGCCTGCTCGAACCGCTGCCGGTATCGACCACTGCGTTTACCGCCTGGCGCATCAAGGCCCGGGCCCTGGACTTGATCAGCGACGACGAAGACACCTTGCTCGCCCGCTACGTGGAATACGCCGATCACGGCATCCAGGTGGATGACTTCCCTCAGGACTTCGGATTGTTGGAGGCGTTGCAGCAACGCAAGCAGGCGCTGGAACCGGTCGCCAAGCGTCGTACGGCCCAGGGCGAAAACGCCTCGGTCAACTAAGAAACCCCGGTCAGTGTAGGAGGGGGCTCGCCCCCGATAGCGGTGGTTCAGCCAATGAGCCGGTGACGGCTAGATCGCTATCGGGAGCAAGCCCTTCCCGCATTGGATCGGGTTTACACGGTCAGAATGTGTTGAGAGTGATTGCTGATATGAGTGACAGCTACCTAACCTTCGTCAATTCCCCCTGGGGCCGTCGCCTGGCCCAGGCGGTGGGCTTGCCCCAGCCCTTGCCGCTGCAGCGCCATCGCAGTGGCCAGCAGGGCCTGGTCAATCCGGTGATCGTCGCCGGGGCAGGGCGCCTGACGGCCCAGGTGCAACGGATATTCAGCGCCACCGACACGGTGGCCGCCACTGCGGCGACGCTCAAGGCGCCCTCCACGGTCAAGGTGCAGGGCGCGGTGTTCGATGCCAGCGGCGTGGCTAACCTGGAACAACTCGACGAGCTGTACGCGTTCTTCCACTGCAACGCCAAACGCCTCGGCCAGCACGCGCGGGTGGTGGTGCTCGGCACGGCGCCGGAGCACTGCGCGGACTTGCCCCAAGCCGTCGCCCAGCGCGCCCTCGAAGGTCTGGTGCGGTCCTTGGCCAAGGAACTGCGCCGGGCCATCACCGTGCAGTTGCTGTACGTAGCGCCGGGGGCTGAAGACGCGCTGGACAGCAGCCTGCGGTTTTTCCTGTCGCGCCGTTCGGCCTATGTGTCGGGGCAGGTGGTGCGCGTGGAAGCCCCGGTGGATGGTCACGTCACGGTCAATTGGGATAAGCCGTTCGCTGGCCGCCGTGCGTTGGTTACCGGTGCGTCCCGTGGCATTGGCCTGGCGATCGCTCAGGTACTGGCTCGCGACGGCGCGCACGTGGTGTGCGTGGACGTGCCCCAGGCCCAGGCTGCGTTGCAACAGGCCGCCGACTCAGTGAACGGTTCGGCATTGCCGCTGGATATCACCGCGCCCGACGCCGCCTCATCGTTGCAGGCCCATGTCAGCCAGTACGGTGCCTTCGATGTGGTGGTGCATAACGCCGGGATCACCCGCGATAAAACCATCGCCAAGATGAGCGAAGCGGCGTGGCAGAGCGTGCTGGCGGTCAACCTGCAAGCGCCGCTGTGCCTGAGCAATGCGTTGCTGGACGGCCAGGGCCTGAATGCCGGCGGGCGCATTGTGTGCGTGTCGTCGATTTCCGGCATCGCCGGTAACCTCGGGCAAAGCAACTACGCCACTTCCAAGGCCGGGGTGATCGGCCTGGTGCAAGGGCTGGCGCCACGGGCGGCGACCCAGCAGGTTACGGTCAATGCCGTGGCGCCGGGCTTTATCGAGACGCAGATGACTGCCCGCATCCCGTTGATGATCCGCGAGGCGGGGCGGCGGATGAATTCGCTGTCCCAGGGCGGGCAGCCGATCGACGTGGCCGAAACCATTGCCTGGCTGGCCCATCCGGCGTCGGGCGGGGTTAACGGCCAAGTGGTGCGCGTCTGCGGCCAAAGCTTGTTGGGAGCCTGAAGCCATGGACGACCTGACGCAGATCATCGACCCACCACCGTCACGCACGCGACTGCTGCTGGATGGTGTGCGCGCACTGCGCAAACCCAAGCTCGACGGCGCGCCGCAGCTGCCCAAGGCGCGCCTGGTACGCCCGGCGGTGGAGCTGTCGGCTGAGGGTATCGCCGCGTATGGCCGCGCCTGCGGTTTTCGCCGTGAGCAGGGCGTGCCATTAACCTATCCCCATGTGCTGGCCTTTCCTTTGCACTTGATGCTGTTGACCCGCCCAAGTTTTCCGTACCCGGCCAGTGGCATGGTGCACTTGGCCAACCGTATCCGGCAGCATCAGCGCTTGCAGGAAGGCCAGGCGTTGCGGCTGGAAGTGTATGCCGAACGCTGGGTCGCGCACCCCAAGGGCCAGGCGCTGAGCATCGCCACCCGTGCCTATAGCGCTGGCGCACTGGTGTGGGAGGGCGACAGTCTGTATCTGCGCCGGGGCGTGGCCGATCCGGTCGGCGCGCCTTGGGACGAAGCGCTGGCGCTGCCTTCAGACAGTTTGGTACGCACTCAGAAGTGGCTGTTGCCGGCCGACCTGGGGCGACGGTTTGCCAAAGTCTCCGGGGACTTCAACCCGATCCACTCCTCGGTGATCGGCGCCAGACTGTTCGGTTTTCGCCGCGCCATCGCCCACGGCATGTGGACCTTGGGCCGCGCGCTCGCCGCCCAGCAACCGCCGGGTGGCCTGGAGCGCGCCGAGGTGCAGTGCGAATTCAAGTTGCCGATCCTGTTGCCCGGCCAGGTTGCGCTGTGGAACTTACCCGCCAGCGGCCCGCGTCGCGCCTTCGAAGTGCGCAACGGTGCGGGCGACAAGCCCCATCTGCGCGGTCTGCTGTCCCTCAATGAGAACCTTCAATGAGTCACTACAGTTTTAACCCGGCGCCGACCCGTCGCGTGGCGATCATCGGCGGCAACCGTATTCCGTTCGCCCGTTCCAACACCGTGTACGCCCACGACAGCAACCAGGATTTACTGGTGGCGGCGCTGCAGGGCTTGGTAGACCGCTACAACCTGCACGGCCAGCGCCTGGGCGAGTTCGCCGCCGGTGCGGTGATCAAGCATTCGCGGGATTTCAACCTGGCGCGCGAGTCGTTGCTGTCTACCACGTTGTCGCCCGAAACCCCGGCCTACGATGTGCAGCAAGCCTGCGGCACGGGGCTGGAAGCGGCGTTGCTGGTGGCCAATAAAATTGCTCTTGGCCAGATCGAAGTGGGAGTCGCCGGGGGCGCCGACACCACCTCCGACGCACCCATCGGCATCAACGAGTCCCTGCGTCACACCTTGCTGGCGGCCAACCGCGCCAAGGGCTTGGGCGACAAGCTCAAGACGCTGCTCACGGTGCGCCCATCGATGTTCTTCAAGCCGCTGCTGCCGCGCAACGGTGAGCCGCGCACCGGTCTGTCCATGGGCGAGCACTGCGAAGAAATGGCCAAGCGCTGGCAGATCAAACGCCTGGCCCAGGACGAACTGACCCTTACCAGTCACCAGCGCCTGGCAGCGGCGTACCAGCGCGGTTTCTTCGACGACCTGATCAGCCCCCATCGTGGCCTGGCCCGGGATAACAACCTGCGTGCCGACGCCAGCCTGGAAAAACTCGCCGGCTTGTCCCCCGCCTATGACCGCCAGAACGGCACGCTTACCGCCGGCAATTCCACGCCGCTCACCGATGGCGCCTCGGTGGTGCTGCTGGCCAGCGAAGCCTGGGCGGCCGAGCACGGTTGGCCGGTGCTGGCCTACCTGCGCACCGGCGAGACGGCGGCGGTGAATTTTGTCGACGGCAGTGAAGGCTTGCTGATGGCGCCGGCCTACGCGGTGCCGCGCATGTTGCAACGTGAAGGCTTGAGCTTTGCCGACTTCGATTTCTTCGAGATCCACGAAGCGTTCGCCGCCCAGGTGCTGTGTACGCTCAAAGCCTGGGAAGACCCCGACTACTGCCGCGAGCGGCTAGGCTTGGCGGCACCGCTGGGAGCAATCGAGCGGGCCAAGATGAATGTCAACGGCGGCTCCCTCGGCTGCGGTCACCCGTTCGCTGCTACCGGCGGCCGGCAGTTGGCGGCGCTGGCCAAGGCGATCCATGAACGCGGTGGCGGTCGTGGCCTGATTTCAATCTGCGCCGCCGGCGGGCTGGGCATTACCGCCATCGTCGAAAAATAGCGCTGTCAAAAACAACAACAAGGAGACTGCCATGAACGCTATCAGCCTGGAACAACGCGAACGCATCTGGTTGGACGCTTATCTGCCCGGCGTTCCGGCGGATATCGACGCCGGCATCGAAGACTACCCGTCGCTGCGTGAGGTGTTCCTGGAACACCTGGAAAAATTCCGTGAGCGTGTCGCCTACGTCAGCATCGGCACCGAAATGACCTACGCCGACTGGCAGGTACAAGGCTTTGCGTTCGCTGCCTGGCTGCAGGAACAGGGCGTGCAGCGCGGCGACCGTGTGGCGCTGATGATGCCCAATTGCTTGCAGTACCCGATCTGTTTGCTCGGCACCATCCTGGCGGGGGCGGTGGTGGTCAACGTTAACCCGTTGTACACCGCCCATGAGCTCAAACATTTGCTCAAGGACAGCGGCGCCGAAACTGTGGTGATCTTCGAAAACTTCGCCCACACCCTGGAAAAAGTCATCGAAGGCAGCAGCGTCAAACGCGTGGTAATCGCCGCCATCGGCGACCTGCTCGGCACCTTTAAGGGGGCGGCGATGAACTTCATCCTGCGCTCCGTGCAAAAGCAGGTTCCGGCCTTCAACCTGCGCGGCTCGGTGCGCTTTAATCAAGCGTTGAAACAGGGCCGGGCGCTTTACCCGCAGCCGGTGGTCATGCACCTGGATGATCTGGCGTTTCTGCAATACACCGGGGGCACCACGGGGGATGCCAAGGGCGTGATGCTCAGCCATCGCAACATCATCGCCAACCTGTTGCAGGCCAAGGCGTGGGTCGGGGACCAGTTGGATCAGGACAAGCAGGAAACCAACGTGACCTTGCTGCCGCTGTACCACATCTTTTCCCTGACGGTGAACTGCCTGATGTTCATGTGCCTGGGCGGGCGCAATATCCTGATCGCCAACCCACGGGACGTGAAGCGAGTGCAGATGATCCTGCGCAAGGAGCGCTTCAACGGCATTGCCGGGGTCAACACGCTGTTCAACGGGTTGCTGGAGAACCCGGAATTCTGCGCGCGGGACTTCTCCGATCTGCGCATGGTCATCGCCGGCGGCATGGCCACGCACACGTCAGTTGCCAAGCGCTGGAAGGAAGTCACCGGGCTGCCGATCATCGAAGGCTACGGCCTGACCGAGTGTTCGCCGGTAGTGAGCATCAGCCCCATCGATATTTCGCGTATGCGCGAGATGGAATTCACCGGCAGCATCGGCGTGCCCTTGCCTTCCACCTGGGTGCGTTTTATGCGCGAGGACGGCGAAGTCGCCGATATCGGCGAACAAGGTGAGCTGCAAGTACGCGGCCCACAGGTGATGCAGGGCTACTGGAAGCGCCCCAAGGAAACCGCCGAAGTGCTGGATGCCGAGGGCTGGCTGGCCACCGGCGATATCGGCGTGATGGACGAGCGCGGCTATATCCGCCTGGTGGATCGTAAAAAAGACATGATCCTGGTCTCGGGCTTCAACGTGTACCCCAACGAAATCGAAGACGTGGTGGCCCTGCACCCCGGCGTGGCCGAAGTGGCGGCGATTGGCGTGGAAGACGGCGTGACCGGAGAGAAGGTCAAGATTGTCGTGGTGCGCAAAGATCCGAGCCTGACCCAGGAGCAAATCCTTGCCCACTGCCGGGAATACCTGACCGGCTACAAAGTGCCGCGTTACGTGGAATTCCGCACCACCGAACTGCCCAAGACCACCGTGGGCAAGGTCCTGCGCCGCGCCTTGCGCTGATGTCAATGTATGCAACTGATCTAAAGGTGGGAGGGGGCTTGCCCCCGATGGTGGAGTGTCAGCCTGTGGTTTTTTAGCTGATGCACCGCTATCGGGGGCAAGCCCCCTCGCACCTTTGATAGCCATTCCAGGCGATGTGGTTTCAGCTGGCACGCCGAGGTGCCTGGGTTTGTGGGGCTGCTTCGCAGCCC